>JAGPDK010000115.1 GCA_018057605.1 Kofleriaceae bacterium
GTAAACGATCGAAACCCTTACGCTTTTCACCAGCGACTGAGCTCACTCCGTACTCCGACGACGAACCTCGGACCACCGCGCTCGACACCTGCGCAACGGGTTGCCTCGCTCCCCAGCGTCCGCTGGGTTCGCTCCATAATCACGCGCACGTTATGCGCCAACTCCTAGCCGCTACAGCATGCCCACCATGCGTTGGCACACTGCCTGCGCTGGGGTTTGCATGACGAAAACGGTGGCCTCGCTCCCCAGCATTCGCTGGGTTCGCTCCATGTGGGCGGCCCTGCGCGCTTTGTCGCCTATGATCTCTCGCTGCAACTTGTCACCGCTGTTCGCGTCGCCGCTTCTTCGGCATCGCGCATGCCGCGGCTTTCGAGGTCGAAGCCGTGCTCGACAGCGCGCGTTGTCGTGGCTTCGATGACGTCAACGATCGCGCGGCCAGTGCTCTCGCCGGGCGGGTTGCGGCGATGACCACGGCGTTGGTGCGCGGTCGGTAGTTCCGGTGTCCGTCGGCGGAGGTCCGTCGGCGGAGGTCCGTCGGCGGAGGTCCGAGTAAGTAACCAAAATTACTGAGAGTTTCGTGCGATTGGGCTTACGTGACTGGCATTGGAAACGTCCCTTGTTTGATCGAGGCCCACATGGAGCGCACCAGCGAACGCTGGGGCGAGGGGCCGCCAGCAGCTTTGACGCTTCGTCAAAGCGATGCTGGTTAGCGGCGCTTACAGCGCGATGGCTTGCTCATCGCGCACATACGATGAGCCGGCAATGGATTTCGCAGCGCGTTTGCCCAAGGCTGCAAGTTCGGCGATGCCGGCGTAGCTGCGGCTACGCTCAAGCGAAATCGCTGCGATCGAAACACTCATGATTGGAAATTTGCGCATCATGGCAAAGCGATCTTTGCATTCGATGTAGCCGCGATCGCGGTCCGCAGGGGCGTAGTAAAGTTGAATGATTTCGTCAAAGCGCCGGCAAATTTCGCGCGACACGGCATCAACATGGTCGCGCGACGTCACAAAAACAAAGTCATCGCCCGCAATATGGCCGATGAAGTCGCCGGGACCACCGATGCTGGTGACAACTTCACGGATGATGGCACCGGTCTGCCGAATCACCGCATTGGCTTTGGCGTAGCCGTAGTAGTCGTTAAAGGCCTTGAGATTGTCGAGATCGAGGTACCCAACCAAATCATGCGAGTGTTCGTTGAGTCGGTGTTCAACGTCGGCTTGAATGGCATCAACCCCAGGCAGCTGGGTGGTCGGTGACGCGCCTAATTGTTGGGCTTGGCGCGACAACGCTTTGCCGACGCGCGCCAGCAGTTCGGCCGCGTCAAAGGGTTTGACGATGTAATCTTCGGCGCCGGCTCGAAACGCCCGCACTTTGTCAGCGGTGTCGGACCGGGCCGACAAAAAGATAATCGGGGTCATCGCCATCACCGGATCGGCGCGCAACGCTTCGGCCAACGCAAACCCATCGAGGTGCGGCATCATGACATCGAGCACGAATAGATCGGGGCGAAATCGCCGCGCTTCGATGAGTGCAATTTCGCCGCTCGCGGCTTCTTGTACATCATATCCGCCCAATTCAAGAACTTCTTTGCAAATCGTGCGGATGGCGCTGTCGTCGTCGACCACCATCACCCGGGGCGCGGCCCGGCGGCCGGTTTCAACCATGCGTAAACAGGCGTCACGAAACGTGGTGGGATGCAGCGGTGGTTCAAAAACGTCGTTGGCGCCAGCGCTTAGTAACGATGTCCGTAAGCTGTTATCGCCGAGCGCCATCACTGCGGTCGTGGCGGTGTCGGGGTCATGGTCCAAAATCGAAATTAACGCGCGCGCATCACGCAGCGTGCCAGACACGACGGTCAGCACCGGATGTTCACTGCGTGCAAGCTGCAAGGCGTTGTCGCTATCGCCAGCGATCAGCACGCGGTCGCAAATGTTCATCAAGATACCCTTGAGTAACAACGCCCGGCGCGAGTCTTCGTCGACGATTAACACGGCGGCGCCTTCAGGTAAGGGCCGGGCACTGGGGGTTGCCGTTGCCAGCGCAGTATCAAGATGCTGACTAGGATTTTGCGCAGGCAGCGTAAAAACAAATTTGGTGCCGCTGGCGTCGGAGTCGACCCAAATGCGGCCGCCATGGGCTTCGATGATCGTGCGTGAAATGGACAGCCCGAGCGCCGTGCCGCCGATCTTGCGCGACGAAGCCGAAAACGGTTCGAAGATGCGCTCGCGTTCATCAATGCTGATCGGTTCGCCGCTATTGTGCACGCTGACACCGACGGCATCGCGCACCAGCGGCGGGCCAAACAGTTCCACTCCAATCACGCCGCCGGGCGGGGCAAAACGGATGGCGTTGGCCAGCAGGTTGCCCATCACCTGGCCTAAGCGTTCAGGGTCGCCTAAAATCGCAATATCTTCGGCAGTGGCCGACACCACGATGCGCAATTGTTTGGCTAGTGCGCCGTCCTGGTAGCGCCGCACGATGTCGCGGGCGAGGCGGTCTAACAGTACCGGCGCCGCCGCCACCGTGATGGTGCCGGCTTGGGCCCGCGCTAGATCGAGCAGTTGGTCGACCATCTGGTTCATCCGCGTTGCGCCTTGCCGTGCCATGTCGATGTAGCGCAACTGCTTGTCGCTCAGCGAGCCTGCGTAACCCGACAGCACAATATCCAGTGCGCCGGCGATCGAGGTCAACGGCGTGCGCAGCTCGTGCGCCATGAGTTGGGCAAACTCCGCTCGTTGCCGAATGACTTCGCCGCTGGCCCCCAAATCGCGCAAGACCACCGTCGCACCGCTGCGTTGGGCGCCGTCAAACAGTGGGGTCACAACCGAGTGCAACACCCGCTCACCAATACGCAATTCTTCGCGAATCGGCGACATCCCAGCTAGGTCGAATGGGTAAAACCCAACCACCTCTTTGAGGTACTGGGTGGTCACGATTTCGGTTGCTGCAATGCCCAACATGTGGCGAGCCGAAGCGTTAATAATAACTGCGCCGCTGCGCAGGTCTGCGGCGATAAAGCCATCCGACATGGCGGCCACCGCAGCCTGTAAAGAATCTGAATTGTGATCGCTCACAACCCCAGCATACACTGCCTTGCCAAGCGGTGGTGCGCTTCCGACGCCACCGATTCAAGCGGCGTCCTTACAATTACAACGGCGAGCGCGGGCGCCCAGCTGCAACCCACGCCGGTTCGAACTCGGCGGACGTCACATACCAAGGCTCCATGATGGCTTTGATTTCCCGTGGCACATCGCTGCGTTCGGGCTCAAATTGACCACGCATTGTCCAGTACGCGCGGTAGTACGCGATCTGCGTGCGCTCGATGTGCATGATGACTTCAAGCGAGTAGGGCGGGCGGAGTTCGACTCGCATATTTTGCGCTTCGACCATCTGGCGCCACTCGGCTTGTGCGGCAACTTTGGCGACTGCGTCAGCCCCGCAGGCCGAAGCCATTTTCATCAGTGCGCTCGGCACGTATTCGGTGGTGCCGCCACATGCGCAGCGAATTGGCATCGTCCGACCAACCAACGGCAGTGGCATCACATTGCGGCAATGGGCACAAACCAGCGGTGGCTGGGTCGCTTGGGCGTGCGCGTATTGCATCCGTACCAAGCGGTCCCACACCATTGGTTCATGCAGATCACGTGCGAACTCAAGTTGCCAACGTTGCCGTCGGCCCTTGAGAAACTCGCCATTGCGCATCGCCGCGCTAGCGCCTTCGCTTTCGAAAACCGCTTCGACTTTGTCACTAAATGTCGATTCGATGCGGTCTTCCAATTCACGCAAGCGCGCATTCGTCATCGCCAATTGCCGCGAAATCACCCCAGTGTCGCCACCAGCGGTCAATTGCTGCAGAATCGGGACGAACGCTGCATCGCACTCAACAATGATGGCTGCGTGACGGTCACGAATTTGCGCCAGAAAACCATCCCAGCGTTGCAGTGCTTGCATGGCTGTGCCTTAGAATTGGATGTCGAGGTCGGATTTCACGCCGGGATTCATGGCAGCGTACTTGGCTTTTGCACGTTCCATGGCTGGGGTGATTTCACTTGTGAACAAGCGAGCGTGGTTGCGCATGATGTAATACCCCATGTAAGCACCGAGGTCGGTCCAATCGATGACCGTGAGGCCCATGCTCTTGAGCACGGCTTGTGGATCTTGGCCGGCGCGAGTGCCGTAGTCTTGGGCGTACAGCACATCGAAATATTGGTCGAACGTGAGCGGTGGCGCCAGCGTCATATCGCGGTTGGCAGCGCGAGCCGCGTTGGCTTCTCGGGCGTAATCGCCATATTTGCCAGTTGAGGCTTTTTGGAAAGCTGCGCCGTATTCGGTGGCAATTGCGAACGTGGTGTCGCGCGCCATGCGGGCGTTCCACTCGGCTGAAACCCGTTCCCATCGGTCAGGTTTGATGCCGTTGGCTTTGAGCAGTTCATCGGGGTTCATCCCAGCGACGATGCCGGCGTTGAAGGCTGCCCACTGTGCTAGCGAAATGCCTTCGACCGGGTTCAATTCGCCACTTGCCGCTTTGGCGGCAACGTTGCCTTGCATGGCGCGTTGCATTTGGCCGGTGCGCCAGTTGGTTTCGGCTTGCATTACTGCATCGAATGAGCCGTAGCGTTGCGATAGGAAGTGATACATCGAACCGCGGACATCTTGCCAATGCAAGCGATCGCGGATGCCGCGCTCCTGCATGATGCGGGCGCGGGACTCATCCGTACCGCCAAATTGACCTTCCGACTCCATGTGCAAGACGGCTTCAAAGAATGAGTTTTCGTCGTTGGGATTAAATCCAGCGATGTCCGGGACGCCGTGCTTGTTGCCACAGTCAGGGCAAACGCCGTCGTCGTCGTCGGCTTCTGGTTCAGGCGTATATTCACCGCTAGCTTGCGCCTGACCGGCATAGCTTTGTTGGCCGCCTTGCGGTTGCTGTTGTTGCTGCATGGCTTGCATTTGGTTTTTGGCGCCGCCGAACAATGATTTGATCGTATCGAGAAGACCCATGTGATTACGCTCCCTAAAATTGCGAGTCCAAATGTTACTCGCGTCGTTCGTCGATTGGTCCGGAGTGGCGGATTATCGGTGCGGGATCCGTTGGTTTTCATCTCCCATCATGTTGTCACGTGGCTGTTGCATTACGTGGCCGCACGGATCGGGCTACCTTGAGCCCATGCCAAGTGCGCAGAGTTATATCGCGAGGGTCAAAGCGACGATCCATGAAGTCGCGCCAACCGCTGCAACGCTGCCGACCGGTGTCGTTGTAATTGATGTCCGCGAACGCGATGAATTCGTGGCTGGCGCGCTGCCGCAAGCGACATGGATTGCCCGTGGTTTTTTAGAAACTCAGATCGAAGCGGCGGTTCCTGATCGGGCAACGCCGATCGTGTTGTATTGTGCCGGCGGCACCCGCTCAGCGCTAGCGGCGCGGACCCTGGGCGAGCTCGGGTACCGCAACGTCAGTTCGATGGCTGGCGGATTTTCGGCCTACAAAGCGGCGGGGCTGCCGTGGCAGGTACCGGCGGCGCTGGACGTTGGGCAACACCGTCGGTTTGCGCGGCATCTGCGCTTGACCGAAGTCGGCGAGGCCGGGCAGCAGCGCTTATTGACCAGCAAAGTTTTGCTGTTGGGTGCCGGTGGCTTAGGTTCGCCATGCGCCTTGTACCTTGCCGCTGCCGGCGTCGGCACTTTGGGGTTGGTGGACGATGACGTGGTCGACGAATCCAATTTGCAGCGCCAAGTGCTGCACACCACCGGGCGGGTCGGCATGCGCAAAGTTGATAGTGCGGAAGTCGCCTTGCGTGAGTTATGGCCTGGCATCACGTTGCACAAGCACGCGGTTCGTTTGACCGCCGAAAACGCATTGGCGTTGATGGCCGATTACGACGTGATCGTGGATGGCAGTGACAATTTCGCGACGCGTTATGTGGTGAATGATGCTGCGGTCAGAGTAGGCAAAGCGGTGGTGCACGCCTCGGTGTTTCGTTTTGAAGGACAACTCACGGTGTTTCCGGCCGGTGGCCAACCTTGTTACCGCTGCGTATTCCCAGTGCCGCCGCCGCCCGGCCAAGCTCCGTCGTGTTCGGAAGCCGGGGTGCTCGGCGTTTTGCCTGGCGTACTCGGCGTGTTGCAAGCCACCGAAACCATCAAGCTGTTGCTGGGCATCGGCGATTCGATGGCCGGACGGTTGTGGGTCTACGATGCGCTGGCTGCGCGCTTTCATCAACTCACGGTGCGGGCCGATCCAACCTGTCGAGGTTGTGGCAGTGGCCGTGACGACCGGCGGCCGCTTGGGCTTGACGATGGGGCGGCGTGCGCCTAAACGTTGCGAACTTGTGTAGAGTAAGCAAATGGCAACTGCGCAACGCGACAAGCCCCGCCGCAAACGGGTGCGTGACGGTGTTGAGCTTATCAAGATGTCGGAGCTGTCGAAGCGCAGCGGCGTTAGCGCGCCAACGCTGAAACACTTCATGCGCGAAGGCTTGTTGCCCGAGCCCGAGCTGCGCACCAGCCGCAATATGGCGTACTACGATGCTTTGTTGGTTGAACGCATCGCGGTCATTCGGCAGTTGCAAGCCGAGCGGTTCTTGCCGCTCCGTGTGATCGCGGATTTGCTCGAACCTGCGCCCAGCGCCAAAATTCGCGCCGATGTCGATCAGCGCAATCGAAATGTGCTTGGCGAACTAGCGCCGCTGGTAACCGAGTTGCGGGCTGGTCGCGTCGGCTGGATCAGTCGCGAACAGCTGCTGCGCGATGGGGTCGAGCCGGCTGAACTCGCCGAGCTGGAACGCACCGGCGCCATTACGCCGCAACGAACCACCGACGGGCTGGTGTACAGTGGCTTGGATGCCCAGTTGTTGGAAGTCATGCTTGCGATCCGCAATGTTGGCCTCCACGCTGTGTTTCCGCCGTCATTGATAGCGCCGCTCACCGATGCCGTTCGATCGCTGATCGCCGCCGAAATTGATATTTTTCGTTGTCGAGTTTTAGAAAGTGGTGTGGCGTTGCCCATGCCGCTGGATGAATTGGTGCGGCATACGCTGGTGTTTAGCGATCAAGTCGTCATGTTGCTGCGGGCCAAATTGCTGGCACCCATGTTGGTGGCGCAGCTCAATGGTTCAGCTGAACGCTGAACGTCGGTGCGGTGATCGCGGCCGATATTTGCGATCCCGGGATCGCAAATTATTGCGATAGTTGCTGCAATGTCGGACCATTCTGTTACTTGTGTTCGTGCGCCATTGGCGTTTGAGGAGCTTGAATGATTATCTCGGTTGCGTCGGTTGAATTGTCAGCGACAAGTGTGCGAAGTGCAGCGATTTCGGCATCGGCGCGTCGCGCCACAGTCGCAGAGGCTGCGGCCATCGCCGACCTGGTGAACCAGGCCTACCGCGCGGAAGCGTTTTTTGTCGACGGTAACCGCACCACGGCGGCGGAAATTCGTGAGTTAATCGGGGAGGGTGAGTTTTTGGTTATCGATGGCCCGCGCGGGCTGGCCGGCGCGATTTTTATCGATGCGTATGGCAGCAACGAAGGTTCTACTGACGTTGGTGACGCCGGGCGTGGCGCGGTGAAACAGTCGAAAATCTCGATGGTATCGGTTGATCCCGATATGCAGCGCCTGGGCATCGGCCGACGTTTGGTGGCAATTGCTGAAGCCTTGAGTAGTGCGTTGGGTAGTGATGTCGTCAAGCTCGAGGTAGTGAGCGCGCGCGAAGACTTGCTGCGCTGGTATCGCGGGCTTGGCTATCGTGAAGTCGGCGTGGCCCCGTATCTGCACCGGCCAACTAAACAGCCATGTCACTTTGTTCTGTTTGAAAAGTCGCTCCCAGTGCGCGACAATTAGCGCATGTCCTCGACCAATCGACGTTTCGCTACATTAAGCCTGCCGCGGGTTGTTTTGACCGGCGGTACGATGGCCGGACTGGTCATGGGCGTGGTGCTAGGCCTCGCAAGTTGCGGTTCCGGTGGTTCGTTCCCTGATGCGCCGGCCAAAGATGCGCCGCCGCCAACCGGTACGATCAGCGCGAGCTGGTCGATTCAATCGACCGCGGCGACCCCGCTAACCTGCGCCCAGGTGCAAGGGGTGCTGGTGACGGCAACCATCGAGAACATCGATGCTGTCGGCGGTACCGCCGAATTGTTCACCTGTAACGACGGGATGGGCACCTCGGGACCTCTGACCCCGGGCAATTATCGGATGCGGTTGGCGCTCAACGGTTCCGGCGGTGAACTCGCGCAAGTTCCGTTCATCGGCAATATCAAAGTTGTCAGTAATCAAGACACCGTTGTACCGTTGCAGTCGTTCACGGTGGACGCGCGCGGCACCTTACGTTTCACATTGGCCTCGCGGCCCGGGGGCAATTGCGCGGCGACCGCTGCGAATGGTGCTGGGCTCGACGGTGTCACGTTAGAATTGCGACGGGAAGCCGGCCAAGTTTGCACGCCGACAACCTTCGCGGTTGCGGCCGGGGCGGCGCGTCCGGCGCGCACCTACGTGTCGTCGTGTGTTGGGCCAGCGGTGGTTGGTCCGTGTATTGATGCAGATCAAATCGTTTCGGTCGTCGACGGCGTTTCGGGCCCATATCGGGTGGCGGTGGGTGGGATCATTGCGGGCAGTTCGTGCTGGAGTGCCGAACAGCAAACCAATATTCCCGTGAACCAACAGGTCCGCATGGAGACCATCAATCTCGGCGCCACGGGTGCGGCAGGCTGTCCATAAAGTTGTAACCGGATACGTTTACCTGCGCGGCGAAGTTCCGTAGGCTACCGGGCGTGACCACCGCTCAACACTACAAATCAAATCTCCGCGATATCTTCTTTAACCTGTTCGAAGTTTTAGACATAGGTCGTACGGCGTTAGGCCAGGGGCCGTTTGCGAACATGGATAGTGAAACTGCGCGCCAAGCGCTGACCGGGCTCGACGAATTGGTCAAAGAGCAATGGTCATCGTCGTTCGTTGATGGCGATCGCATTGGCGCGACGTTCGATGGCAAAGGCAACGTCACGTTGCCGCCAAGTTTTCATAAAGCCTTGGACGCGTACTATCACGGGGGCTGGAATAAGCTCGAACTGCCGGAAAAATTGGGAGGTTATGGTGCACCGCCTTCGGTGGCCTGGGCCGGTTTTGAATTGTGCTCGGGGGCTAACGCCGCGGTCGCTTTTTACATCCTTGGGAATTTCCACGCCAAGGTTATTGATCGCCTTGGCAACGATGACCAAAAGCGTCGCTACGTCGACAATATTCTCAATCAGAATTGGGGCGGCACCATGGTGTTGACCGAACCCGATGCTGGCTCGGATGTCGGTGCCGGCACCACGCGCGCCAAGCAGGTTGCGGGTGATGAATACTTGATCGAAGGGGTGAAGCGTTTCATCACCAACGGCGATTTCGACAAGACGCCTAATATCGTGCACTTGGTTTTGGCTCGGCCTGAAGGCGCCGCGCCCGGGACCAAGGGTTTGTCGATGTTCATTGTGCCCAAGTATTGGGTTGAGGCCGATGGCTCGTTGGGCGAGCGTAATGGTGCCGTGGTTACCAATTTGGAACATAAGATGGGCATCCGGGGCTCGGCAACCTGCGAGCTGACCTTGGGCGCGGATGCGCCGTGTCGCGGGTTGCTGGTCGGCAGTGTGCATCAAGGTATTGCGCAAATGTTTCAAGTCATCGAATACGCGCGCATGGGGGTGGGCACCAAGTCCATGGCCACGTTGTCGACGGCCTATCTCAATGCACTCGAATACACCAAGCTGCGAAAACAAGGCGCGGATCTGGCGCGGGCCGCTGACAAAACCGCGCCGCGGGTCGAAATCATTCGGCATCCGGATGTCCGACGGATGTTGATGCTACAAAAAACCTTTGCGGAGGGTTTACGCGCGTTGGTGTTGTACACGGCGCATTTGCAAGATCAAATTGAGCTTGCCGGTGGTCACGGCTCCGATGGTCACCAGGCCCTCGATGCACGCAACGACATCATGCTGCCGTTGATCAAAGGCTATTCGTCGGAAAAAGTGTACGAGTTATTATCGCTGTCGCTGCAATGTTTTGGAGGCTCGGGCTACTGCGAGGACTATCCAATTGAACAATATATTCGCGATCAGAAAATCGACACGCTGTATGAAGGCACTACCGCAATCCAAGCGCTCGATTTGTTCTTTCGCAAAATCGTTCGCGACCGCGGTGCTACGCTGCAAGCCTTGGTTGCCGACATCATCGCTTCGTGCAAAGCCATGCCGGCCGAACTCATGATGGACGCCGCTGCATTACAAGCTGCGATTGCCGATGTGTCGGCCATGCTCATGGCGCTGATGGGCAAGGTGATGCAGTCACCGTATCACGTTGGGTTACATGGCAATCGTTTGTTGTTTGCGATCGCGGAAGTTGTGATTGGTTGGCGGCTGTTGGAGGCTGCACGGGTGGCCCAGGCCAAGCTGGCGGCCGGCGCGACAGGTGACGACGTGGCATTCTACCAAGGCAAACTGGCCTGCATGCGCTTTTTCTGTAGCGAAGTACTGCCCGAGTTGGCCGCATCGCGCAAGATCGTCGAGGCCAGCACGCTCGACGTGATGGCGATGGCCGACGACTGCTTTTAGAACGCCGCACGTTTTGATTTTGCGCGGGGACTATCGGTCACACCGCCTAGTTGCGGGCGCTGTTGTCGCGGTGCTCGCCAGGATCGGCCAATGAATGATCCAAGAAAAAAGCGCGCGAGTAACGTGCGGTGGCTTGCATGCCGGCGACTTGCCTGTTGAATGTGGCGCAGAAGGGACGGGCAAGCTGGGCATCAAACTTAGTTTTCCTGGACATTTACACAGCTTGGGAATTTCGGACGTGACGGCGGTGTTGACCCGCTATGACGTCATTCGCTGATGCAGATCTACCCACGTGGGGCCGCAAGGTGGGGGCGGCAGCGCAGCCAAGTGAACGGTGGGGGGAACGGTCGGCTCACAGCGGCTCCGGAGGGCGCGAGGTGGAGCTTGAGCGAGTGCGCTGCGGCTGGCCGCGCGGCCGCGGCGGTTGGTGCTTGCGCGTAGCCTGATGCGCCGCCTTCGCGTCGCGGGTTGGTTGCGGGATTTGATAGCGGTGGGTAGCTTTGCGCGCAGTGATCAATCGGCGTGCGGGGCGGCGGGCGAACGCGTGACTTGAATTGGCGATAGTTGTTGATGTAAATGCGCTGATTGGCATCATCGTCGAGTGCGGATTTTCGTCCGGTTTTCGGACTTCAATTTTATGCAAAAAAGGAACAATCTTTTCGATTTATGTTGACGTGATTTCTCGGCCGAGAATCGTCATGCTAGCTGATCGCTTGCAAATAGCTAGTGCGGCGCTGCCTAGTGCACGGCATGCACCGATAGTCGGTGTTGGTGGATTTTTTTTGTCTCGCGGACACTTCGCAGCGCTGTGAGCAAATCACAGCGTCGAAAAATCAGGTGATAGAGTATTTGCATGGAACAAGGTGCAGAGGTGAAGGGGGCCATCGACGTCGATGCGCTAGGTGATTAAATCGCCGAAATGTCGGCGCATATCGACGCTGCGATGCATCGCCTGTTAACTGCAATTCGTGAATTCGACATTGCCGCCGGCTGGCATGTGCACGGCGCGTTGTCGTGTGCGCATTGGTTGGCGTGGCGAGTGGGCTGGGATTTACGCACCGCACGTGAGCGGGTGCGGGTTGCACGGAAGTTGTCTGAGTTGCCGCTGATCGACGAGGAATTGCGACGTGGCGCGATGTCGTATTCGCACGCGCGGGCGATTACGCGGGTGGTGACGGCTGACAAGGAAGCTGTCTGGGTCGCATACGCTAAACGCATGCCAGCGTCGCAGCTGGATAATTTGTGTCGGTCGTATCAGAACGTGCAGACGTATGATCAAGCGCATGCAGCAGAGGCCGGAGCGCCGGCGGCGGCACAAGTTGCAGCGCAGCGCACGGTGACGCGGCGAAGTCTCGACAACGGCATGGTGAAGTTTGAAGTTGTACTACCGAGCGATGCAGCGGCGATCGTATGGGC
>JAGPDK010000590.1 GCA_018057605.1 Kofleriaceae bacterium
CATACTTAACGAATGTGAGGCGCGGTGGCGCAACCATTCCGCCGATGCAGTTTAGCTGCGATTGATTGTCGACGCGCGACCAGGCTCGGATGTAACCTGGGTAGCTATGGTCGCGTTTCGAAGTCTACTTCTAGTGCTTATTTCAACGGGTGCAGCTGGCTGTTACTCGGGCGCGCGCGCGGCCAACGATGTCAACGCTGCGTGGCGCGGACGGCCAGGCGCAGAGCTGAAAGCCGCGTGGGGCAAGCATGCCACTGCGCCAGCGCCGGGCGGCGGTGAAGTCCTCAATTGGGTGTATGGCTACTCGAACGGCGGCGGCGCTGCAGGCGTCACAATTCCCACGGCGGTTTCGATTCAGGCGGGCTGCGCTGCCGATGTACATCGCGACGGCGCCAACGCCGACTGCGGCCTCGCGGTTTCCACCAATAGTGTACACGTTGCAGCGACGGTGCCACGTTGGACAACGCTGAACGCCGCAATGGCAACCACTTCGGTCGACGGTGTTGTTACAAAAGTTGAGGGCAGTTCGTTGCACTGGGGCCCACCCGACGACGCAAACCTTCGATGGGGCTTAATCTTTGGCGCTCACGTCGGCATCGGCCGTATCGATACAACTTCGACGCCACTACCGTCGGGGGGCATGTACATCGGCGGGATGTTGAGTCCACGATTTGCGCTGGTCGGCAACACCTCGATTGTAAGCGGCAGCGACAACGCCGGTGGTGCAATGGCATTTGCCTGGGGCATGAGTGCGCAATGGTGGCCATCAATGAGACTTTCATTGCGCGGCGGCCCTGCGATGGCCTTGGTTATGGACCCCGGATTCGATAACGCGCGCCTTGCACCTGCAGCCACCAGTGCCTTGGCGTTTGCGATATTGCGAACCGGGAATTTCGTCCTTGATTTGCGCGCAGATGTCACTGCCACGCCCGCGTCGCTGTTCGGCAACGTTGGTGTCGGCGTGAATTTGCAGTAAGGCTTGGTTAACGCGTCCAACCGGGCAAGCGTTGCTGCGTTTACTGTGTCGATGGCAGTGACGCTGGACTTGCGGACTTGCGGACTTGCGGACTTGCGGACTTGCGGACTTGCGGACTTGCGGACTTGCGGACTTGCGGACTTGCGGACGAATGGTCCGACGTTACGATGTGCGTTCTGCGGAGTATGGGGGCGGGGCACGGAAGCGGCGGGCACCGGCCACCCACAAGATGGCAGGTGACTGTGAGTGAATGTCGAGAGCGCCCGGTTCAGAGGATCCCAAGTGGTTCATTCCGGGCATCCGCGCTGAGCGCATCTTGCCATGCTCGGGTGGCGCGAACGTCATGAGTGAACGGTCACACTGCCATCGCAGGGGGTAGGTGCCTCGCCGCTGGCTTCATGCGACCACCAAGTTCACTGAGCATCGCCGGATTTTCGTCCGTTGCTTCAGGCCGTGGCGTCAGGCCGTTGCTACGGTCTGCTACAGCTGGCCGTCGTCGGAGGTCCGAGTACGCAATCAATTTGTGAAAAGCTGGTGCGGTCGTTACGTGATTCGCAGTGTTATTAGAACCAGTTAAGGCCGACGCCGACCGTACCCGACGAGGTTTTGGCATTGATGCCATCGTAGCTGCCAACGATGAAGCGGCCTTGCAAGTCGATGGCGAAGTTGCGGTTGGACAACAACTCGTAGCCAGCACCAAGCAATGCGGCGCCACCGTTGTCGATCACCAGTTCCGCATCGGTGCCGGACGCGGTGTTCGAAAGTTTGGCGAAGCCAAGGCCACCTTTGAGCCACAGACGTGGAGAGATCCAATATTGCGCTGCGACCATGGCCGCGGTCTGGGTCAAAAAGATCGTGTCGTAATTCTGCTCGGACACCGTTTGGGTGTTTACTTGAAGCTCAAGCATCAGCGCAAATTGTGGGCCGAGCACGCCACCGATGTGACCGCTGACTGCAAGGGCAGCAGGATTGGTGGAGCAGTTGGTACACATCACGGTCTGATCGCCCACCGACATGCCGCCAAAGCCAAGTGACAAGCCGGCGGTCATGCGACCCGTGCGATCAATGAAGCCGCCGGGTGCCGTGTTTTGTGGTTGTGAATAGTAGCCGCCGCCGCGTGGGGCAGGGCTGTAGTAGCCGCCGTTGGGTTGCGCGTTGGCTGTGCCGCCAGTTGTGCCAGCAAGCGTTGCAAATAGAGAAGCGGCCAACACGGGAATGAGTGATTTTTTCATAAGGTGCTCCTTGAGCGATGTTGCGTTATTGTATCGCAAGTTCCAGGCCAGGGTTGAGACCTGCTTGGGTAGCTAATTGTATCTGTAATGCCATTTGGTTCCAAATAGTTGGATAGGTGGCTGCATCGACAATTGCGCCACCACGCCACAGTTGTGCGCAGCCGTGAACCAGCGTTCACGTCGTAGCTGCGACACCCGGTGAGAACCCACGTCGCGGCCGCGTCAGCGGCGGTTGGTGCAGTGGCGAGATCGTGGCGTTGTCCCATTCGTGTAGACATCCATGACCCAATTTCCCCAGCGTTTTGCTTCGGTTCTACCCGCGTCTGTACGTTCAAAATCCGTGCGGCGTAACTTTCTAACCGCTTCAGCGGTTGCGCATATCGGTTTTGCCACGGGTTTTGTGGTGGTTGGGATGTGGCATATGGAGAAGCTTGACGCCGGGCGCGAAGAAATGTCGTTGTCGGTGTTCACGCCGCCGGGCAATTCGGGTGGCGGTGCGGCGCCGCGTGTCGCCGCCGCGGTTGCCATAAAGCCGCGACGGCAGGTCGTCAAAACCTTGGCGCAGCCGACCGCCAAAATGGATCGAGTGATCACGACGGAGCCAGCCGCGGATGAGCCGCCAGGCGATGGTGGCGGTGGTGATGGCACAGGCATCGGTGCGCCGACCAGTGGCAGCGGCTGTCAGCACGAGCCGTGCGGTGTAAGTGAAATCCCCGTACCGCTGCCGCCAGTGCTGGCCCCACCGGTGGTTGCGCCGCCGGTGGTTGAGCCTAGCATCGTACCGCCATCGGTAGTTGCTGGTTTGCGAATTTCCGGTGAGACCCAAATCCAACCACCCGATTTGGTTCGGACTGCGATGGCCCGTGATGGGGCGACCCGGGTGATTGGTACGTTCAAAATCTGTCTCAGTGAGCGTGGTGAGGTTGTTAATATCACGATGCTAAAGTCGACTAAATACGCCGGCTACGATGACGAAATCAAACGGACGATGCGGACGTGGCGGTATCGCCCGTATTTAATTGGCGGTAGCGCAGCCCCTGTGTGTTCGGTGGTAACTTTTTCCTACGCTCAATAGCTCGTGCTACGGTGCGGCATGTCCCAAAAATTCTGGCGTGCCGCCGCAGTAACCACGCTTGGCGCCACGATGATTTGCACGGCTTGTGGTTCAAGTGGCAACAAGTTGTCTGATGCTGCCGTGACCAAGGATGGCAACATCGTTGG
>JAGPDK010000116.1 GCA_018057605.1 Kofleriaceae bacterium
GATGACGGCCAAGGTGCCATACCCACGGAGTTGATCTTTGACTTGGCCTTTCATACCGGCAAAACACAGTTCAACGCCGCCTTCGCGCAGTTCGGTAAACAGGGACACCAGGACTTCCGCCGCAGTGAGATCGATTTCGGTGATGGCGTCCGATGCCACCACGACGCGGTGCGCGGGCCAGGGGGCCGCCTTCACCGCAGCGATAACTTGGTCGCGAAAGATTTCGGCGTTGGCAAAAATCAGTTGGGCGTCCCACCGAAACAGTACCAAGCCCGGCACCGCACGGCCTTCAGGATGCCGAATTGAGTCGTGATAACCTTTTTGGCCATCGACGCGTACCAGCACGGCCGAGTACGGGTGCCAAACATTCCACACCAAAATCATCACGCTCAGTGCGATCGTGATGAAGATGCCGGCGATGACGCCAATCAGGGCGACGCCGAGAAAACTAACAATAGCAAGGCCAAACTCACGTCGGCTTTGCCGCCGCATGGCCCACATGCCCGCGAAATCGCCGAATGATATACACGCGGCGATGACGATGGCTGCCAAGGCCGCGGTCGGCAGGTTTTTTACCAGAGTGGGCGCTGCTAGTAGCAACAGGGTGATCGCGAGCGCGCCAACGACCCCGGTGATTTGAGTTTTGGCACCGGCTGCTTCGGCCACTGGCGTGCGCGATGCACTGCTGCTGATTGAAAAACCTTGAAATAGCCCGGCCGCGATATTGGCGATGCCGAGTGCGATGATTTCTTGGTTTTGGCTAACCCGATAATTGCCGCGTTGAGCCAAGGCGCGAGAAAGCACGCTGGTGTCGGCAAATGTCAACATCGCAATGATCACCGCACCGGGCATCAACTGCACCGCGTCACGCAACGAAACTTCGGGCAGCACAAATCCCGGTAGGCCTTGCGGAAGTGTGCCGACGACAGCCAGTTGCGCGGGCTGACTCCAATGTAGCAGCGTCGTTGCCAACGTGGCGCCGACGACGGCCAGCAAAACTCCGGGCCAGGCTGGACGGATACGCTTGAGCACGAGGATGAGTACCAGGCAGGTCGCGCCGATCGTCAGGGCGACAAGGCTCGTGCGTCGATCGGCAATTCCTTGTACCAACACGGCCAGCCGTTGCGGCAAGGAGTCGGCCTTTGCCGAAAAGCCCAGCAGTTTGGGTAGCTGGCCGATGATCACGGTAACGGCGATTGCGTTTAGAAACCCGATGCGAATTGGTTTGGAAAGTAAGTCGGCAACCAGACCCAGGCGCAGTAGGCCGATGATCAGCGCGCAGCTGCCCGATAACACGGCGAGCAACCCGGCCAACGCAATGCTGCGTTCGATGTTGCCACCAGCCAACGGCACAATGAGGGCCGCGATCACGGCGGCGAGCGTCGAGTCGGGGCCGAGCACCATGATGCGACTGGGACCGAACACTGCATACACAAGCAGCGGCACGATCGTCGCGTACAGCCCGTAAATAGCCGGAACTCCCGAGGCTTCGGCGTAGCCCATGCCGACCGGAATGAGCACCGCGGTCAACACCAAGCCAGCGACGACATCCGGTAGCAGCCACGCCCGTTGATAATGCGCTAGCGTGGCAAGCCCAGGTACCCACGCGTGCCAGCGGCGGCCAGGCTGCGGCGACGGCGACGATGCAGACTTAACGGTGATAGTCACAAAAATGTAGCAAGTAGCATATCGGTTGGCGGCGCAGGACACAAGCGACCGCCACCGGCTGTCGTGAGTATGTGCCCGCAGTGATGAAGGCAAACCTTGTCACCCGAGCGCGTGCTGGCGGCGAGCCGCTGCGGTACGCTTTAGGCGTGGCAGGAATTTTGGTCATCGAAGACGACCCCATCAATCAAATGATACTTGTCGATTATTTAGCTGCCAATGGCTATCAAATGCATGTTGCGGCAACGGCGGCGGAAGGGCTGGCGATGTGCGCGCAGGTCGATCCGGCATTGGTGCTGCTCGACGTGCAACTGCCAGGCAAAAATGGCTTCGACGTGTGCCGCGAGATCAAGCAGCTCAATTCCGAGCGCGTGGTGCTCATGATGAGTGCAGCGTATTCGCAGCACGATCAACTCGCGCGGAACGGCCAGCTTGGGGGCTTGGCCGACGGATATTTGGCCAAGCCGTTCGACCTCAAGGCGTTGTTGCTTGATGTCGAGCGCTTGATCGGTAGTTCGAAAACCGGCTGCGTGTAACGATGGCGTATCCTGCATTTATTGCCGAGATGGCCACGCCGCCTTTTCGCGACAAACTGCGGTTTGGTATCACCAGTGGTTATGCAATCGCGGTTGGTTTTGGTGCGTTAGCCACGGCTGCCGCCATGTTCAATATTTCGCCGTGGCGCTGGGCGTTCTTCACGTTGGTGTTGATCAAATTTGCCACCAACACGTTGGCTTGGTGGTCCTGGCATCAGCGGATCGCAGTGCTTGAAACCCAAGGGCTCAACACGTTTGCCGACTTGGTCTTGATGACTGCCGCGATTTATCTCACTGGCGGCCCGGTCAGTCCGCTGTTGCCGATTTATGTGATCGAGATTGTGGTGTTAGCGTTGCTGTCGAATTTGGGGGTCACGCTGGTCGCTACCGCGGTAACGGTGCTGCTGTATTCGATGATGGTCATCTTGATTGCGCTCGAGGTGCTGCCGCCTACCAATGTCGTGGGCAGTACCACCAGTGTCCCGAGTTGGGGCTTTGTGGCCACGGCCATTGCGTACTGCACCTTCGTGGTAGGCGTTCCCACGATTTTCACCACGGCTACGCTGCGCTTGTTGGGTGCCAAAGAAAGCGCCTTGACGCAACGCACGGCGGAACTCATTGAAGCTGGCATTCAGCGCAGTCAATTTGTGGCATCGCTCACCCACGAATTGCGCACGCCGATTCACGGCGTGGTGGGGCTCAGCGACCTGCTGGCCCAGGGCGTATACGGTCAAATCACCGACAAGCAGCGCGAGGTATGCACGACCATTGGGCGCAGTGCGTCGGCGTTGCTTATTTTGGTCGACGATTTACTCAATCTCACGCGTGCCGATGCCGGCAAGTTAGATGTTCATGCCGACACCGTCGATGTCGGCGCGCTCGTCGAAAACGTGGCGGCGTCGGTCGGCTGGATGATGACCACCAAGAAACAAGTGCTGGTGTTAACGCTCGCGCCTGGCGTTACCGTGTTTTCTGACTCGCGCTGGTTAGCGCACATCTTGGTGAACCTCATTGCCAATGCTGCCAAGTTCACGCCGGTGGGTGGCCGCATCGAAGTGCGCGCGCAGAACGACGGTGCGTTGTTGCGCTTGACCGTGGCCGACAATGGCATCGGCATTTCCGTGCGTGATCACGCTGCGATCTTTGAGCCATTTCGTCAGGTCGATGGTGGTGATGAACGTGGCTATGGTGGCGTTGGCTTGGGCCTAACGTTGGTCAAACGGCTTTGTAGCTTGTTGGGTGCCACGGTGACCTTGCAGTCTGATGTGGGGCAGGGCGCCGTGTTTACCGTGGTGGTGCCCAAATACGGTGAAGCGGTCGCCGTGGTCGCGTTTGCCTAACATTGCGATCGTGGCGCGAGGTGATGTGCATCGCGCAGCGAGTTGACGTACACGAGCCGGCCGAGTGGGTGTGCAACGGCGCCGGTAAGTCCGTCGGTTCGCTACGGTGTTCGCGGTGGCGGTGCGGTTTTGCTCGCTGCGTTGATCGTCGCCCGAGGTGCACCACCCGAGGCCGGCGCATTCGGCGCGGCTGGCGCAGGCGACGGTGTAACGTCGTTCTCGATGACAAATTGCAGTACATACTGCTGGCCGTTGCGGTCCAGATCCACCAACAGCTCAGGCGCGGTGCGTAGCGCTTGCCAGGCCGCCATCAGTTGATCCGGGCGGCCAAGGGGCATGTGGTTGACTGCAATCACGACATCGTCGCGGACCACGTCGGCGAGCGCGACCGGGGAATTGGGATTGGTGATTTGACTGATTTGCCAACCGTTGAACTGTTGCGCGGTATGCAGCGCGGTGACATCGAGATCATGCAAGAACACAGCAGGGCCAGCATCCAACACGGCCAGCAGCGCGCTGCGCTTGATTCTGCCGTCGCGCAGCTTGGCTCGATTACCTAGCGCTGGTACCGGTACGGTGTCGGGCTCGATCGATGTGGCAACTGGCGTTAAATCTTCGTCGAACGGATGGGGCACCATCGTCACTTTGGGCCCACAGCTTGCCAACGTGACCGCCCAACCTAAGCACAGTACTTGGAACGTCGATTTGCCCATGGCGGTACGCTCACAGAGTTGGCGGTTGATGGCAAATTTTCGAAGGTTGGGCCGGCGCAAAATCCGATGGCTGTAGCCACCTACTACGGCGCCACGGTCGCCTGGCGGTTGACAGTTGGTCGCCGGAATCTATACTGCGGCTCTTATGCGTGTAGTGCGTCCGTACTTGGTTCCTGTTCGCGAGCTGCCTGTGCACCGGGCGTTCACTTGTTCTTCGACGTTTGTTGCCGACTCGGTTAAAGGCCTACCGATGCGTGAAGCGCTAGGCGCGCCAGCTGATGATCCAGCCGCAGGGGCAGGCCAAGGCGAGTTCGATATCCATATTGATGGCACCCACGTATTTGTGGTCGGGCCATTTAAAGGCCACGTCATCGTCGCGTGCTCGCGCTGCGTTGGGCCAGCTCGGCTAGACATTGATGAGCAGCTGCGAGTTACGTTCATGCCGCACAGCGAGTTGCCCGACGACAATGCGCCTGAGCCCGAGCCTGAACCCGAGCCAGTGCGCGGCAAAGGCCGAAAAGCCAAGCCCGCCGCCGGCGCCGAGGCAGAGCCTGACGCCGATGTCGAAGACAAAGAAGAGCCGTTGGCTGAAGGGGATCTCGATCTTTTTGGCTATGACGGTGAAAATATCGATTTGGAGCCACTGTTCCGCGAACAGTTCGTTTTGGCCATTCCGTACGCTCCAGTGTGCCGGGAAGACTGCCAGGGCCTGTGTTCACAATGCGGAACCGACCTCAACACCGGGAAATGTACCTGCGAGAAACCGATAGATCCTCGTTTGTCTGTCCTAAAGAGCTTGAAATTGCCTTCGTGAACTGGCACAAGTGCTCCCCTTATGGCCCTGCAGAAACGACGTCGTGGTCCCGCTCTAACCGCTCATCAGCGCTCCGCTTGGATGCGGCGCTCAGGCGAAAACCGTCCACAGGTGCAAACCTGCCCTAATTGTGAAGCGCCGCGTATCCCGCATCGCATTTGCATGCAGTGTGGCTTTTACAATGGCAAATCAGTCATTGCTAAAGCTGACGAAGCCGCCGAATAAGTCAATCATTGCAATGAAGTGGCGCTAGTCATCTAGCGTACCTTTTGTGCTACAAGATAGCCCGGAGAGTTGACCACTCATCTGGGCTGTATTGCTTAGCTGGGGCTAAAGGTTGGCAATCACCGATAAGCTGTATCGTTAGTTTGGTCAAGATCGTCCGGTCGCACCGTGCGTTTGGTGTTTTATGGCACCCAACGCATTTGAAAAACAGATTGTGGCTCGGTCGGTCGTTTCGGTTCCCATGCTCATCGCGGCTACGGCACTGGCAACCACGGCGATATTTGTTGCTGGCGCGGTCGTGGGCGCAGGCCTTTTGCGCGCTGGGCGTACCGACGGGGCCTCGCCACCAGTCGCGGTAGCTGCATCGGGTTCGTTGGGGTGGACAGCCAACGCGACGGAGCCATCCAATGCAGCCGTGCAATGGGCTACTGCGGTGGTGGCGGTGTCGTCGCAGTACAGCGCCACATCGTGGAGCGCATCGCGGGTGTTAGGACCGCCGGACGTGTATCCGGCCAGCGGCGACAATCCGAATGCTTGGGCCTCACTTTCGGCTGATGGCGGCCCGGAATTCATCGAAGTTCAATTTGCGGAGCCACGCCGGCTGCAGGGGGTGACAATCGCTGAAACCTACAATCCCGGGGCGATCGTGCGCATTGAAGGCTTCGCCGTCAACGGTCAACGGGTGGTCTTGTTTGATGCTGGGCATTGGGTCCAATTCGCGGCGCAACCTGGCGCAATAATGCAGCATTTCGCTGGTGCCTGTTCGCCGATTGCGCTTGCGACGGTCCGCGTGACGCTGAGTTCTGCGCACGTTGCAGGCTGGAATGAACTCGATGCCATCGGTGCGGTTGCGTGTCAAACGGAGCAATAACCGGCGCTCATCGGTTTTGGTGCGCGCTGCGTTGCGCACCGCTGCGTAACAATTTCCCTAGTTGAAACGGGGGATTGCACAAGATTTATCGCGGGTTGGACTTTTTTTATCGGCTTGGTTGTGCGAATACCCAACGCGATGACCTCAGCAATCAAAACCGCGCTGTTGTTTCCGGGCCAAGGCTCACAACGTGTCGGCATGGGCCGCGATTTGTTCGCACGCGAACCCATCGCGAAAGCGGTGTTCCAGGAAGCTGATGAAGCGTTGGGTTTCGCGTTGTCGGATATTTGTTTCGACGGACCCGAAGACACCTTGACGCTCACCGCCAATACGCAACCTGCGATTCTCACAACGTCGATCGCTGTGTTGCGCGTGCTGCTTACCCGCGGCTTGACGTTCGATGTTGTCGCGGGGCATTCACTTGGTGAGTGGACCGCCTTGGTTGCGGCTGGGTCGCTGTCGCTGGCCGACGCGGTGCGCTTGACGCATCTGCGCGGCAAATTCATGCAAGAAGCAGTGCCGGTCGGCGTGGGCTCCATGGCTGCACTGATGGGGCTGAGCCTCGACGCTACCAACGAAGTCTGCAAACAAGCCAGCGCGCCTGGTCAACCGGTGGAAACGGCCAACCTCAACGGTGGCGGTCAAATTGTGATCTCCGGCCACGACGCAGCGATTGACCGAGCGATTCCGCTAGCCAAAGCGGCAGGCGCCAAGCGTGCCGTGAAATTGTCGGTAAGTGCGCCGTTCCATTGTTCGATGATGGCACCCGCAGCCGAACAGTTGGCGCAAGCGCTGGCTTCGATCAACGTGCAAGCGCCGAAGGTGCCGGTCGTCAGCAACGTTGCCGCCCAGCCTAATCTCGACGCGGGTCGCATCAAAGCGCTGCTGGTGCAGCAAGTCACCGGTGCGGTGCGATGGGAAGAATCGATCACATGGATGGCCCAGAACGGCGTGGTCCGCGCCTACGAACTGGGTTCGGGTGCAGTCCTCAAAGGTCTGGTCAAACGCATTGCTGAAACCATCACGGTAACCACCATCGGTGAACCGCACGAAGTCGACGCTTTTACCGCTTAACTCCTGCGCAGCGAGCAATCCCATGGCAATCATCGATCAAGCACTCCAAGGTAAAGTCGCCCTTGTCACCGGCGGTTCGCGCGGCATTGGTCGTGCCATCTGCGTGGCGTTGGCCAATCGTGGCGCCAAAGTTATCGTGAATTACAGTTCGCGTGCCGACGCAGCCGACGCAACCGTGGCGGCCATTACCGCTGCTGGCGGCACCGCGGTTGCGGTGGGTTTCGACGTTGCATCGTCGAGCGCCGTCACCGAATCGATCAAAGCGATCGGTAAAGATCACGGCGGGCTGGACATCTTGGTTAACAACGCCGGTGTCGCCGTGAACGGTTTGTTGATGCGTTTTTCCGACGAGCAATGGGCCAAAACCATGAATATCAATTTGACCGGCGCGTTTCATTGCATTCGTGCGGCATCGTTGCTGCTGATGAAAGCCAAAGACGCCGGGCGCATCATCAACATTACGTCGGTGATTGGCGAAATGGGCAACGGCGGTCAAGCGGCCTATGCCGCCTCTAAAGCCGGGCTTATTGGCCTAACCATGGCGACGGCGCGTGAAATGTCGTCGCGTCGGGTCACGGTCAATGCGATTGCGCCGGGCTTCATCGAAACTGATATGACCGCCGCCGAATTACCTGAAGCCCAACGCGCCAAATTGCTTAGCGAGATCCCGTTGGGGCGCATTGGGGCCCCGTCGGAGATCGGCGATTGCGCTGCCTTCCTGGCTGGGCCCGAAGCCGCATATATTACCGGCCAAGTGCTCCGCGTCAATGGCGGCATGCTGATGTGATCGGTCGCTAAGCCCTGGTATTTAAATCTACTTGTAGTACGTATTGACCCGAACCGAAGAGAAAAATCATGACCCCACAAGAAATCGAAACCAAAGTCAAAGATATCATCTGCAAAGAACTTGAAGTCTCGCCGGAAAAAGTCCGTCCAGAGACCTCCTTCACGGATGACCTCAAAGCCGATTCGATTGCGGTGGTCGAGCTCGTGATCAAGTTCGAAGAAGAGTTCGGCATCACGATTCCAGAAGAAGATACCGAGCAAATGAAAACCGTTGGCGATGCCATCGGGTACCTCAAGAGCCACGTTAAGTAGTTGGCCGCGGGCGGGGACTGCGCGTCCCCGTGATGGTGCCGCTGTCGAAGAAATTCAGCCGCGGCGGGAGTCGCGTGCGCCGTTCACCGGCAACGCGCGACTCGCCACATGCCGGCAAGTAGCAACGTTTTACGCGACTAGGTTTCCTAGCTGCGTCGCCAAAGGTAAGAGGAAAACGCCATGCGTAGAGTTGTCGTAACGGGAATCGGAATGTTGACGCCGGTTGGCAATGACACGGCAACTACCTGGGCGAGCCTTTTGGCTGGCAAAAACGGCGTTGGGCCGATCACGCAGTTTGATACCACCAATTTTGCGACCAAATTCGGCTGCGAAATCAAAGGCTGGGACCCGAACCAGTTTTTCGACAAACGCGAACTCAAGCACCTCGACAAGTTCCTGCAATTTGGCGTGGCCGCGGCCATGATGGCGGTTCACGACGCCGGGTTCGTCGACGGAAAAGTACCTGAAGCCCATGCTGACCGTTGGGGCGTATATATCGGTGCGGGCCTGGGTGGCGTGCGTACAATCGAAGACACTTACGCCAATGCCAAGCTCAAAGGTCCACGTCATGGCATTTCGCCGTACTTCGTGACCGACATCATCATCAACGAAATTCCCGGGTTGGTGTCGATTCGCACCGGTGCCACAGGTCCCAACTTGTCGCATGTCTCAGCGTGTGCAACTGGCGCGCATTCGGTGGGCGAAGCCATGCGGGCGATTCGCCACGGCTACGCCGATGCGATGATTGCGGGCGGGGCCGAAGCAACAATTTCCATTCTCGGTGTTGGTGGCTTCAACGCGCTACGTGCCATGTCAACCCGCAACGATGCGCCAGAAAAAGCGTCGCGGCCCTTTGATGCCGAACGCGACGGCTTTGTCATTGGCGAAGGTGCGGGCGTGCTGGTGCTTGAAGAACTTGAATACGCTAAAAAACGCGGTGCTCGAATTTATGCCGAACTCACCGGCTACGCCGCTAATTCGGATGCCCACCACGTCGCGGCACCAGCGCCTGAGCATCGTGGTGCACAAGCGTGTTTTCGCTTGGCGCTCAACGACGCGAAAGTCGTGCCGTCGGATGTCGGCTATATTAACGCGCACGGCACCTCGACCGATCTCAACGATAAGAATGAAACCTTCGCAGTCAAAAAGATTTTTGGCGATCACGCCTACAAACTCGCGATGTCGTCGACCAAATCGATGATGGGCCATACCCTGGGTGCCGCTGGTGGCATCGAAGCTGGCCTCACCGCGTTGGCGTTGCATCACAGCGTGATGCCACCGACCATAAACTATGAACATCCCGACCCGGATTGTGACCTCGACTACGTCCCGAATGTGGCGCGCGAGGCGCGCTTCGATGTCGCGATGTCGAACAGTTTTGGCTTTGGTGGCACCAACGCTGCGCTCATCATGCATCGCTTCACTGGTAAGTAACGATGAAGTGGTATGCAGGCAGTGATCATGCAGGGCTTGAGCTCAAACGCAGCTTGATTGCCGAGCTGCGTGCTTGGGGTGACGAGGTCATCGATCTTGGTACCGACGGCACCGCCTCGGTTGATTACCCTGAATTTGGGGCAGCGGTTGGGCGCGCCACGGTTGACGCTGGCGTCGGTGTGCGCGGTTTGGTCGTCTGTGGCAGTGGCATTGGTATTAGCATTGCGGCCAATAAGATCGACGGTGTGCGCTGCGCGCTAGTGCACGACACCTTCACGGCGGTCGCCGCACGCCAGCACAACGACGCCAACGTGGTCGCGATGGGCCAGCGAGTGATCGGCCTCGGCGTTGCGATTGCGGCGTTGCGGAGCTTTCGCGATACCGAGTTTGAAGGCGGCCGGCACCAACGCCGGGTCGAGCAACTCGACGGCCTGCGTTTGCAGTCAGCAAAGGGCCACTAGCGTGCGTTGTCCGTTTTGTTCGATTCTTGAAGACAAAGTGATTGATTCACGGGCGTCCAAAGACGGCCGCGAAATTCGTCGGCGACGCGAATGTGAAGGTTGTTTGCGGCGCTACACCACCTACGAGCGCATCGAAGAATCGATGCCGATGGTGGTGAAGATGGATGGTCGGCGCGAGCCATTTGATCGCAATAAGGTTGAACGTGGACTGCGGTTCGCGGTCGCCAAGCGACCCATTTCACCCGAGCAGGTGCGGCAGTTGGCTGAAGATGTGGAACGTGAAATTTCCGAGCTTGGCGTAGCTGAATTACCGGCCCGTGATATTGGCGAACGGGTGCTACCCAAGCTGCGTGCGCTCGACCCGGTAGCCTATGTGCGGTTCGCGTCGATCTATCGCGACTTTCGCGATCTCGACGGATTTTCCAAAGAACTCGCGGCAATGCGGGCCAGTGGCGGCTCAACCCCGCCTCGGCGTCGCGCATCGTCACCGAACCCGCCGGTGGCCGAACTCACACCGATGGCCGAGCCCGCGCCAGCTACCGAGGCCGAGCCCGCGCAGTTTGTCGTCGAAGAATCAACGACGGAAACCATCGCGGTGCTGGCTGATCAACCAGGTGAGGAACAAGGCTAGTGGTCAAACGCGCGGCTTCCTTGCGCGCGGTGTCGGCGCGAGTGGCCCAAACGCGCGGCGTCGTGGCCCGGGTAGTTCGCCAGCGTAATGAAGATGAGCGTCACATGGCGCGGTGTTTACAGTTGGCCGCTGCGATGCGCGGCCATACCTCACCCAATCCGATGGTTGGTTGCGTGATCGTAAATGCCGTTGGCCGGGTGGTCGCCGAAGGTGTGCACCGCGGCCCTGGCCAGCCGCACGCCGAAGTGGATGCGATTGCAAGGCTCGGTCGCCGGCGCGTGCAAGGTGGCACGCTGTACGTGAATCTTGAACCATGTACCCATGTCGGGCGGACGCCGGCCTGCGCACCGTCGGTGGCGGCGCTGGGTTTGGCTCGGATTGTCGTTGGTGCACTTGACCCAATCGCCAACCATGCGGGCGGCGCGGCGTGGCTGCGCAAGCAGGGCCTGCGCGTGGATGTTGGCGTGCTAGCCCCGGCATGCGTCGCACTTAATCGCGGTTTTTACACAACCGCGCTGCACGGCCGCCCGCATGTTGTCGCCAAGGCCGCGGCGAGTTTGGATGGCAAAATTGCCACGGCGAGCGGTGAGTCCAAGTGGATCACCAGTGCTGAGGCCCGGTTTGATGCCATGGCACTGCGCGCCGGATGCGATGCAATTTTGGTCGGCATCGAGACGGTGCTCGCCGACGATCCTAAGTTAACTGTGCGAGGCATCGGCGGTGCGTGCAATCCGGTGCGCATCGTCGTCGATTCTGCAGCGCGGACGCCGCTGCGCGCAGCGCTGTTGCCGCGCCAGGCGAACGATATAGTCCGAGTTTTTATTGCGACGGTGGCGGCACAGTTGAGTGAGCCGGCAGGTCAACGGCGGGCCGCTGCGTTGACGGCCGCAGGCGCCACGGTGCTGCGCTTGCCCAGCGATCGTGATGGCCGGGTCGATCTCAGCGCGTTAGCCACCGTTTTGACCGCGCATGGCATCCTGTCGGTTCTGATCGAAGGCGGCGGCGTGGTGCACGGCAGTTTTTTTGCAGCCGGGTTGGTGGACGAATTGTATTTGTATCAAGCCCCGCTGCTCATCGGCGGTGACGCCGCACCCGGTTGGCTGCGTGGCCGAGGC
>JAGPDK010000117.1 GCA_018057605.1 Kofleriaceae bacterium
TGCTGGCGGTACGCAACGCCTGCCCAAACTCATCGGCATCGCAGCAGCGTTGGATTTGATCTTAACCGGCAAACAACTCAACGGCAAACGCGCCAAAGCAGTTGGCCTGGTAGATGTCGTGTGCCCAACCCCGTTGCTACGCCAAGCCGCCCTCGAGGCAGCGCACCGCTTAGTCAAACGCGCCGTCGCCCACATACCGTCGCCACTTGCGGCCGCGAGCGCCTGGTTCAAAGGGCTGCCTGGCCATGTCAATCGCAAAGCGCTGACCGAGTTTGCCCTCGAAGACAATCCGATCGGCCGCAAAGTACTGTTTGATCAAGCACTCAAACAACTACGCAGCAAAACCGGCGGACACTATCCCGCGCCGGAAAAAGCCCTCGAAGCCGTGCGCATTGGCGCAGCCCATGGCTTTGCCGACGACGGCCCGGGGTATACGGCCGAAGCTGCTGGCTTTGGCGAATTGTTGATGTCACCGCAATCGAAACAGTTGATTCATATTTTCTTCGCCACCACCGCGCTTAAAAAAGACAACGGCTGCGATGATCCGTTGGTGCAGGCGCGCCCGGTGAACCAAATCACGATGCTCGGAGCTGGCCTCATGGGTGCGGGCATCGCCTACGTCTCGGCCAATGCTGGCCTACACGTGCGGCTCAAAGACCGTGATGCAGCGAGTGTCGGCAAAGGGCTAGCCTACGCCCGGCAAATCCTCGACGAGCGGGTGCGTAAGCGCCGCAGCACGCCGCGCGATCGCAGCGACATCATGGCGCGAATTTCGCCCACCACGGACTACGCGGGCTTGCGCGACAGCCAGGTGATTATCGAAGCCGTGTTTGAAGATATCGATCTCAAGCATCGCATTGTGCGCGAAGTCGAAAGCGCCTGTAGCCCAACGGCGATTTTTGCATCGAACACGTCGACGATTCCGCTAACCACCATTGCGCGGGCCAGCGCCCGACCTGGCCAAGTCATCGGCATGCACTATTTCTCGCCGGTGCAAAAAATGCCGTTGCTGGAAATCATTGTGACCGAGCGTACCGAGCCGTGGGTGGTTGCCACCTGCGTCGAGCTCGGCAAACGTCAGGGCAAAACCGTGATCGTGGTGAATGACGGCGTAGGTTTTTACACGTCACGGATTTTAGGCCCGTACATGAACGAAGCGTTCCATGTGTTGTCGCAAGGTGTCGCGGTGGCGGCCATCGACAAAGCCTTGACTGAGTTTGGCTACCCCGTCGGACCGGTCAAGTTGCTCGACGAAGTGGGTATCGACGTGGCCTACAAAGCTGCCGCCGTGGTGCAAGCTGCGTTTGGCGATCGGTTGGATTCGCCGCCTGGCATCGAAGCCTTGATGGCTGACAACCGCCAAGGTCGCAAGAACCGCCGAGGTTTTTACTTGTACCCAAGCGACCCGACCACTGAGCGCAGCGGTGCCCGCAAAGGCGACACCGGTGGCCGCGAGGTTGATGACTCCGTGTACAAAATCCTCGGCATCACCAGCACCACCACGATGCCGGCCGAGCAAATCGCCACCCGGTGCTGGCTGCAAATGGTCAACGAGGCGGCGCACTGTTTTGGCGAAGGCGTCTTGCGCTCGGCCCGCGACGGCGACATTGGAGCCATCTTTGGCCTCGGCTTCCCACCCTTTCGCGGCGGGCCGTTTCACTTTGCCGACAGTTACGGAATTTCGGCGTTGGTCGCCGAACTGCAGCGTCATCAGCAACTCTACGGCAAACGCTTTGCCCCGGCCCCCGTCCTCCTCGACATGGCTGCCCACAACCAAACCTTTTACCCAAGCTCCGGCGATGCTGCGCCCAACCTTGCTCAACCCGGCCATCACGGCACGCCGCCGTTAGGCTAGCCTAGCGCCACCACCGACTGCCGATGCCGCGACCGCCGCGGAGTCTGCCGCGTGTTACCGCAATCACGTACTACGCCCTGCCGCCCGCGCATCAGCCTCGGCCGACATCAACCAACACCGAGCCACCGGCCACGCCTGCCCGTCGGCCCGCACCGCTTGCGACGAACACGGATCGACCCACACACTGCTCTGCAAAATCTGCCGCAACACCTCGCGAATATCAACGCCAACACTGATCCACGCAGCCTTGGCTTGCGTG
Source organism: Kofleriaceae bacterium (assembly GCA_018057605.1). Lineage (GTDB taxonomy): Bacteria > Myxococcota_A > Polyangia > Haliangiales > Haliangiaceae > JABFXX01. The sequence continues at coordinate 2,115 of JAGPDK010000117.1, forward strand.
CGCTCTGTCTGCAACCGTTCCCGCAGATGTTTGCGAAAATTGTCCCGCACGTAGTGTCGCACCCGCCGTACTTGCGTTGGCGTTCGCAACACCCGAGCATGATACCTGTCGTCGAAAACCCGCCCTTTGCGACCACACAATGAATTGATTGCCTTAGCCACCCGAATCGCAACACCACTCACCGCACTACGCAAAGCCTTACTATTCGCTGCATCCATCACCAAATGCAGATGATCATTCTGCACCGAGAACTCACACAACAACCCAGCTTCATTCGGCGCTGCTGCCCACAACGCCGCTTCGACCGCTTTGTACATTCGCCGACCACGCAAACCCTTAACGTCCTTAGCCATCTTCATCGTCACATGCACCGGCATGCGCTTCGAAAAGGCTTCCCGCTTCCGATGTGTCTGGCACTCCGATAACTTTTTGCGCCCCGCACCTTTACGCGCACCACCCCAACCATGTTTAACAACTACCACCGGCAGTGCCAACCCTAACTGAACCTGCCTTCGCCCCATAGCTCCCCTCCCCCGTCAATTTGATACAAGCTAATATCAATCATCGACGAGGAATGCAACAAAAATCGACGAGGAATGCAGATTTTGGCTAAAAAAATCAGACTATCGCCAATTCAAGTTGCTGGCCCTCGCACGTAATCTTTTCGAGATCCGACACGTCCCGTGCTCCTGCAACGTTCAGTGCCGCGTGACGTCAAGCCCACCACCCCTGCGATATTTCGTATCAAAAAACAACTATCGCCAAATCAAATTGGAAAATCTCAACTGCACGCCACGTTACCAACGACAACCCACCGTCCCACGCAAACCACGGATCCACCCGCGACGCGACGGCGGCGCAGCGAACTTCGCGCGAGCACCGCCTCACGCGGCCGCGCGGCCAACGGCACCGCAGTCGTGCAGGCTCCACCTCGCTCGCTCTAAAGCATCCGTGAACCTTATCGTTCACACAGCCTCGCAGCGCGCCACGTCGATTACCGCCACCACCGGTCTCAGCCTTTCGTCCCTCGCATTTTTTCCGTCTCCCTATCCCCCACCACTTCCTACCTTATGGCACAACGAGTCATGCGGTTTTCCATGCGGCCAATCTACTTGTCACTCACACTTTGCGTCGCAGGCGCCGCATGTGGCAACAAAACTTCGCCACCCAAAAGCAAACAAGGCAGCGGTTCGGCGACGCCCACCGTTGCCCCCATCGCCGCACCGACGCTGGGTGTCGATACCATCAAAGCGCTCAATTTCGTGTACGACGGTGGCGCGCCGGCCTATCAAAAAGCCATCGCGGCATACAAAGCGACGCCGCGCGATTGGGCGGCGGTGCAAAGCCATTGCGAAGCAGCGTTAGCGAAAGACCCGCGCCACCTCGATGCACACCGCCTGTTGGCCTCGGCGCTGAGCCAACAAGGCAAGCCAGCCGAAGCGACTGAACACTTTTTGCTGGTGGTCGCCGCCGACTGGGGCAAGTACGGGGCAACGTTCCTCGCCGATCCTGACCTGCAAGCCTTGCGCGCGACCCCACACGGGCAAGCGCTAACCGAACTGCTGCCTAAACTTGAGCAAAACTTTCGAGCGCGCGTGGCGGCCGGTGTCTGGGTCCTCGGGCGGCGCAGCACATTTAAGTTGCCAACGAAACCAGGGATGGGCTGGACCACGCCACGCGGCGAGTTGTATGCCTACGACAACGACAACCAACGGTATCTGCGCCTAACCCATACGGATCATCAAGTCGCCGCGTTCGTGCGCGCCAGTGGCAACGAATTCGCCATCTTGACGTTTGACAAAGTTGAACTGCCTGCAACCGGCAAACCAAACCCCAAACCTGGCGACAAACCGAGCAGCAAAACCTCCACCCCGCCAGCACTTGCCCCGACCATCGCGCGTGCCGCGATACAACTGTTCGATGCCACGACGTTTGCCCCGCTTGGCACCAAAGTCACCGTGCCCGCCGGCCGTGAAATACGCGTCGGCTATGCGACCGGAGACCAACTCATCATTTCGGTGGCGCCGGCGACCGACCGATGGCTGGTCGGCGCGCCAACACTTTACGCAGTAGATAAATCGGTTGGCAAACTGGTGGCCACCACTACCGCACCGATTAACGGCGCAGTGCTCACGCTCGACGAAGGTGGCGCGCTGCAAGGCCATACTGGCTTTGAACCAACCGACATCGTCGACGTCGTCGCGGCTCGTGGCCTGATGATCGCCAACAGCAAACGTGCGATTGAGTTACCTGGCAGCACGGGCCTGGTCCTCAACTCGCTCAACACCGCGCCCGACGGCCAACGCGCCGCTTTCGCCACGGTTGCAGATCCGTGCAACAGCGTAGAAGCGCCGTCGCTCTATGTCGTTGACAATGCGGGTACCGTGAAACATGTGCTGACCTCACATAGTCAGTTCACCAGCCGCTGGCTTTCACCAACGTTGCTGGCCTACCAAGATGACGACAACGGGGTGCGCGTCTGGGATGCGTTGCTCGGCCGTGAGCAATATCGATTTGCGCACCGCGCCGGCCTTGCACTCGCTGCACTTTCGCCTGGGCCAAAACCAATATGCAAAACCCAACCACCTGTGCCCGCCGCAGCGGGCTCCGACGCCGGAGACATTGAAATAGAATCTGGCGACGCTGCCGAGCCAACGCTTGCGCCAAACCAGCCGGTGGTACGGCCCAATTAAACAGAAACGGCGCATACATGATCCAACAAAGACGCGCGCATCCACGCGCGGTGCGTTAAATGCCGGCGACTTGTCGGAGGCAGCAGCGAGGGCAACCTCCCCAATGCCGATCACGTAATCGCATCAGATCGAAACGCTTGAACTTTTCAGTTTACGCTGTAGCGCCGACTCGGCGGCGATGGTCCGAGTAAGCAAAAAAAATTGCTGCGGGTTGCGTGCAATTGCGCTTAAGTGACGGGCATTGGGGACTTGGCCGGCTGAGCATTCGTCACATTTTCGCTGATCATTCTGCAGGTCTACCAACGCCTGCGTCCCTGGGGTTGACCGCACGCTCGACCGCCGCGCGTCACACCAAATAGTCGATGCAGCGCGCGTAGTCGATCGGTTCGCCAGTCCATTTTGATGCGTTGGTGTTGGCCGTACTGGCGAGCACGGCATGGGCATCGCGTAACTCCGCAAGGCCACGTTGCGCGCCAGAGTCGGTTGATGTTGGGCGGGCCGGTTGGGCGTCGCTGCGCCGGTTGCGATGATCGAAAAAATTCCAGCCATGGGCATTGGCTTCGACCCGGCAGCCGCCTTCGTGCAGCAGCGTATGGAGAGCACTACATAACAGCATGAGATTCGCTAGCGCCGTTTCGCCACCATTGGCCCAGTGCGCGATGTGATGACCGTCGCCGTAGCGGCGGTGCGTGCAACCTGGGAAGCGGCAGGTGCGGTCGCGCAGCAGTAACGCCCGCTTGATTGCGGCTGGAATCGTGCGAGTTTTGCGGCCGATGGAAAGCGGTACACCTTGCGCGTCGACGTGGGCGACCACCACGCCAGCGTCGCAGCACCAGCGGCGCGCGGTGGAGGCCGCGATGACTTCGCCGTCGGCCATCATGGCGAGATCCGCCGGTTCCGATGAACCGTGCAGCCCAGCGTGCGGCACCGTGATAATGATTTCGACCGGGGTGCGCTGGGGTCGGTTGCCTCGCACGCGATCCTGAATAATTCTCACTAACGCATCGGCTCGTTGCCGGCCGCGGTCGGCAGACGTTGGCGCTTTTGCAGTCGGCAGTTTATCGGACGAATGTTCAGCGGGAGTCGGATTAGCGGGAGTCTGTTCTGCGCGAGTCGGTTCCGCGCTCGATGTGTCAATTGCAGCATTGAGCGCGGCCCAACCGATCGCCGCTTCATCGCTCGGCAGTACAACTTCAAACTTCACCATGCCGTTGTCGAGACTTCGCCGCGTCACCGTGCGCTGCGCCGCAACTTGTGCGGCAATTTCCGCTCCGGTCATCGCTCCAGCTGCCGCCCCGTGCGCTTGATCATACGCTTGTACGTTCTCATACGAGCGGCACAATGTATCGAGCTGCGACGCTGGCATGCGCTTGGCGTACGCGACCCACAGTTCTTCTTTTTCAGCCGTCGCCACCCGCGTAATCGCCCGGGCTTGCGAATATGACATCGCACCACGTCGCAATTCCTCGTCGATCAGCGGCAACTCAGCCAACTTTCGTGCAACCCGCACTCGCTCACGTGCCGTGCGCAAATCCCAGCCCACCCGCCACGCCAACCAATGGGCACATGACAGCGCGCCTTGCACATGCCAGCCAGCGGCAACATCGAATTCACGAATCGCGGTTAACAACCGATGCATCGCAGCGTCGATATGCGCCGACATTTCGGCGATTTGATCACCTAGCGCATCGACGTCGATGCCCCCCTTCACCTCTGCACCTTGTTCCATGCAAATACTCTATCACCTGATTTTTCGACGCTGTGATTGGCTCACTGCGCTGCGAAGTGTCAATGAGATAGGAAAAAATCACCAACGCCGACTTTCGGTTCGTGCTGCGAACATGGCAGCGTTGCACTGGCCTTTAGTGCGCTGATAGTTGACGTGAATGTTCACGGCCACAAAATCACGTCAACATAAATCGTGAAAACCCTCCTCGCCTTTCGACAAAAAAGTGGAGTCCGAAACCCGGACGGAAAAGCCGTGCACGCCCCCGATGCCAACCGGGGCATATAACATCACTAACTATCGCCAATTCAAGTTCGGCGCCCGTCCGCCGGACCCACCCGCCGTTCACAAACAGCGCGCAAGGCCACCCATCGCAATCCAATACCGCAACCAACCCGCGACGCGACGGCGGCGCATCAGGCACCGCGCGCGCACCAACCCTCGCGGCCGCGCGGCCAGCCGCAGCGCACTCGCTCAAGCTCCACCTCGCTCCCTCCGGAGCCGCTGTGAGCCGACCGTTCACCCGGCCGTGGACCGTTCGGCGCTGCGCTGCGAGCCGCCGTGTGAGCGTTCAACAAACTGCCCGCTTGCCCATTTGCCCGCTTGTCCTCCGGAGTATTTACCGACGTAGCCGCCCAAAGACAATCCACAGGGAAACTGCGGTGCATAACGCGCCAGCGTCGCTCATGCAGGTCGAGTTGCGGCGATGACCACGGCCTTGGTGCGCGGGCGGTGAAGCTCGGGGGCCGTCGTCGGAGGTCTGTCGTCCGTGGTCCGAGTAAGCAACCAAAATTGCTGAGGGTTGCGTGCAATTGGGCTTACGTGACCAGCATTGGAGACGTCCGGTGTTTGATCGAGGCCCACGAGGAGCGCACCAGCGAAAGCCGGGGCGCGGAGCCGCCAGCAGCTTTGACGTTTCGGCAAAGCGATGCTGGTTAGCTCACATGCGCGACGTTAACAGCGCATCACTTGCGCGCATGGGCAGCTCAATACTGAAACGTGCGCCACCGCCGGCGACGTCCGACAACGAAATCCGCCCACCATGATCGGAGATGATGCGATGCACAATGGCCAACCCGAGCCCTGTGCCGCCTTGTGACAACTTGGTCGAGAAGTACGGCGCAAAGACTTTTTCTCGGACATCGGCCGGCACGCCAATCCCGTTGTCTTGCACGACCCATTCGATGCGATCTTTGCGCAGCGCCGTGGAAACCAAGATCTTGCCCGGCCCACCACCCTTGGCAACCCGTTGCGCCACGGCATCACGCGCATTCTCCACCAGGTTGAGTAACACTTGCTGCAGTTGCCCACGGTCGGCTTCGATCTTGGGCAAATCCCCGAGCTGCACGTCCACCGCATCGGTGCCTTGATACAAGGCCAACCCATTTTCAATAACTTCGTTGAGCGACACAGGGCCAAATTCGGGTTTAGGCATGCGTGCAAAATCGGAGAACTCCGAAACAATGCGTTTCAACCGATCGGCTTCTTGCAGCACCGTCGTGGTCGATTCCTCCAAGATTTCGTCGAACGAAGGATGTTTTGTGCGCCAGGTTTTACGCAGCGTATCCATCGCCATTTGAATGGGCGTTAACGGATTTTTGATCTCATGGGCCAAGCGGCGGGCGATCTCTTGCCACGCCGCGATGCGCTCGGCAATGACCAAGCGCTCTTTGGAAACCTTCAGGTCTTCCATCATGAAGTTAAATGAATGCGCCACGGCACCAACCTCATCTTGGGCGCGCACCGGCACACGATATTCCAGGTCACCGCGGGCGGCCGCCATGGAACCTTTCACCAAAACATCGAGATCGCGCGTCACGCGGCGCGCCACAAATGTGCCGATGAGCACCACCAGCAACAGCGCCACAATCGCCAACAATGCCGATACCAAGGTGACATTGCGCAGCACCTGCAACGAATCACCGTCGGAAACATAGATCTCAATCACGCCGGGGTTGCGACCATCCGACGACGGCAAGGCAATGGTCTCAACGTTGCTTGTCGCATACTGGGTCCAGTTGCCCAGCGCAGCCACCACCACCGTGTCGCCAATTCGGATGCGCGCGTCAATGCGGTTTGGGCGACGCGCCGCGCTAAGCAAATCAGCGGACACTCGACGCCCCACCATCACCGTGATCGCGGCCTTGCCATCCTCCGCGCGTTGCGCCGCTTGCGCCATGAACACTTGCTCGGTCCCAGCCGCGCTAATCAATTTTTCCATGGCGAACGTAACGGCCCCCTTGGTCCGCTGCGCCTGATCAGCGATATGACTATCGAGCTCACCGACCGCAGCGCGCATGTGTGGTGCCAGCAACACGGCGTCGCTCGGCCCAGTAACCGCCAGCAAATCTAGCGCCAGCCCACGCATCACCGGCCCACCTTGTTCGCGCAAGCGACGCATCGCATCGCCATCAAGGTCGCCACCGCCTTTAACCAACTCGCGCAAGATGCCACCGGTAAGCGGATGATCTCGCCCAGTCAGCGCCTTGACGGCCTCGGCAACGCCATCTTGCAGGCGCGCCACTTCGCGCTGCAATGTCTGCCGCGCCGCCATTTGATTGTCGCGAAATTCTTTACGGTAACTGCGTGCAATCATTTCTCGCGTCACAAACGCCGCGACCGCAATCGGCAGCAGGGCGACTAACGCCAAGGCCAAGGTAAACCGCGCCCGTAGTTTCATGGCGGCACCTGGGTCGGGGTAGTCGCGGCGTTGGCCTTGACTGGCGCGCCGATCACCGACGCATCGTCCAGCCGTAATCGAGCCAAGCCATCAAAGGTGGCCCCCCTCAGATCCGAACGCACCCAAGCTCGCACGCTGCGATGAAACAACGGCACAATCGGCACGATCTTGCGAAAAGCAGCTGCCAGCGTCGCCGCAGATTCATTACTGCGCGCGCCGGCGAGCGCAAAACTCGCGGTCCACCACAGCGGTGCCAACGTCACCGGCAAAACCAATTGTCCGATATACAAATCATAGGTTTGGTTGGCCAGCCGCGCCTGAAACGTTGCGGCATCCACCGCCATAACCGTTGCGACCACACCTAACTTATCGAGGACCCGCACCACGCGCTCCGCAATTTCGCGGTCATCAAGGGCGCTTGCATCGATTAAGATTTCGACGGCGCTCACCGCGGTCCGCGGCACCCCAGCATATTCGCGACGCGCAGCCGCGATGTCTCCGGCAAATTGGCCGGCCCGCGCTGACGCCGCGACACTCGCGGAGGCCAACGGAATGCGCGTTGCCACAATTTTTTCACCGCTGCCGAGCGCGGCAAAACCCGACCGCGCGATGCCCTCATCGACCGCACGGCGAAATGCCGCTTGCCGCGCCAACCCATGCCGCGGCCCAAACCCAAGATAGGTCAGCAACAACGGCAACGAATCTTGCGGCACCGAAAGGAACTTAGGCGCGGCGCCCGAAAATGCCGTCGCGCCGCGCAGCGAAATATGAGCGGCGCCAGCCTCAAAGCGGCGCGCCTCCGCATCACTGGCGGCGAACCAATGCAATCGCACCTTTTCGACATACGCGCGATTTCCGACGTAGTTATCAAACGCTTTTAGTTCAATAAATCGACGCTGATCGTCACGGCTGCCCCAGCTAAATGGACCGGCCCCAATCGGCGCGTCAGCGACCGGCGGTCGGCCGCCCGGTGTGATGGCCGCTTGTGGCAACGCTAACAACGCCGCGAGATTCGGCGTTGGTTGCGTGAGCGTAATCACCAACGCTCCAGCGTCGGCCCGTACGCTCGCGACCGTGGCGATCAGCCAACCGCTTGGACTGGTGCGCAGCCGTTCGAGTGAAGCCACCGCGTCACCAACGGTGATCGGCGTGCCGTCATGAAATGTCACCTCTGTGCGCAAGACGATACGCACCCGCAGCGCGGTTTCAAACTGCGGCGGCGCGCTTGCCAGCGTTGGCATCGGCCCGTCAGCGGCACTGCGATAAAGTGATTCATGCAGCAAGCCCTGGAGCGCGATGTCGGCGGCCGCGCGCGCTGCGACCGGATCGGTAACCCGCGCATCACTCACCAACGAGGCCTCCAACGTGCCGCCGTACTTAGCGCGCGACTCCGCATAGCTCGAAGCCGCGGGCCCGGCGGCCACCATCGCTAACACCGACACCAACCGTCGGCGTCCCATCATTGCAAACTCCAGACGTCGATCCGCTTACCTGCGCGCACTAATGCAACGACGTCGCGACGGCCATCACCGTCAAAATCGCCGGTCAATAGCGCCACCACACCTGTGCCAAACCGACGACGCAACACCACCCGCGGCGGCGCGCTCAATTCGGTAATGGTCACCAAATCCGCATTCGCAATGGCGGCACTGGCCAACACCTCGGGCAATCCGTTTTGATCAAGGTCGTCGAGCGCCAACGCGTAGCCGGCACCGCTAATATCAAACGACTGCACGGCACCACAGGTTGCGTCGCAGTGCGGCTGGGTTTCGACATGCAGCACGTCGTGCTCGGACACCGAGGCCCGCATCGACCAGACGTGGCCTTGTGCATCCACCAAGTCGTCACGACAAACCACGTTGTAGACGCCTTGGCTGACCACGCCGGTATCAAACCAATTGCGGCCCGGTTGTAATGGCCATATTTGATCTTTGCAAAATTCAAAACCTGCGGATCTGACCGGCGCGCCGACCTCGCCGATATAGCCAGCGCCATTCCACCGCACGGTCATGGCGCTGGGATGTGACGACACCTGGGCCCGCACCTCGGCACCCACCACGCGCACGCTGCCGACCAATTGCCGACTGCGCCGCTGCGCAATATCCGGAAACCGGACGCTTGCCACAACCCGAGGTCCCGGCAAAAAACTTACCACGGTCACGGCGTGTTCTCCTGCAACAAACACTTCTGCGCGCCCGTCGCGATCAAGATCGGCGACGGCGGCGGCGGCCAGATCCGGCCGCACATCCAGCGATCCAATTTTCATTGGCTTAAACCGAAAACCCACCGGTACCGGCACGCGGGCCAGGCGCTGTTGTTCCAAGTCAATGCGTTGCTGCAAAGTGGCCCAGGCAGTAATCAACGGTGTGCCTGCGTCCGGTGAGCGTGGCGGCGCAGCAGGCGGCGCAGGAGCGGCCACGGCCCACCCGGTTGCGGCAACCACGCTCGCCAGCACGGCTGCAACGCACCTCATCACGCGCCCCGTCAAGTTCGCAACGTCGCGCCCGCCGTGACGCCAAGGCCCCCTATTCATCTCCATACTCACCCGTGACCAGCGTCGAATTGGTAACTTCGCCGGGCAAGGGTGCCACTTCCGTTGGGGCCGCGCCCTCGACGAAGACTTCACTGTAGATGGTGCTGGCCGGCGCGCCAGGTGCGGCTAACAGCCCCGTCACTTTGTCGATTTTCACTTCAACCACACCGGCCGGCCGATCAAACGATTTTTTTTGTAAGCCCATGGCTTTCGCAATGTCGACAAA
>JAGPDK010000591.1 GCA_018057605.1 Kofleriaceae bacterium
GCCACGCTATCGCCAATTCAAGTTCGGCATGCGCCAGCCGACCCACCAGCCGATCGTGAACAGCGCACAATGTCCATCATCGCTATCACCTACCGCAACCAACCTGCGACGCTACGGCGGCGCATCAGGCAACGCGCAAGCACCAACCTTCGCGGCCGCGCTGCCAGCCGCAGCGCCTGCGTTTAAGCTCCTCGTCGCGCCTTCCGGAGCCACTGTGAGCCGACCGCTCACCTTGCCGTGCACTGCCCATTCACCCGCACTATTCGCCGTCGCCCGCTATGCCAAGTCAAACAAAAGGACTTGGCCTCCACTCACACTGCCAACAATCTCGATCGCCTCATCGTTCGTCGAAACTGCATCCCCGGCCTGTAATTCACCACCATTAATCACCACCGCACCCGTGACCACATGGATCCAAACTCCGCGTCCATCCGCAGCGCGATAGCTCGCCGATTGCTCAGCCGCAAAGTTGCCTGCGAACAACAGCGCATCTTGATTCACGCGAATAGATTCATCGCGGCCATCGCCTGATGCCACCAGATGCAATCGACCCGCCAGCAATTCCGGCGCAAACGCCCGTTGTTCGTAGCCGGGCGCCAAGCCCGAGGCTGACGGCATCAGCCAGATCTGCAAAAAGTGCACCGGCGCAGTTTTTGACCCGTTGTTTTCGCTGTGCCGTACGCCGGTGCCGGCACTCATCCGTTGCAATTCACCTGGGCGGATCACCGAGCCGTTGCCCATCGAATCCTGATGCGCCAATTCACCCTCGATGACCCACGACAGGATCTCCATGTCGCGGTGGCCGTGCGTGGCAAACCCGCCGCCCGGCGCAACTCGGTCGTCATTGATCACGCGCAGGGCCCGAAATCCCATGTGCTTGGGGTCGTGATATTCGCCAAAGCTAAATGTGTGACGGCTTGAAAGCCAGCCGAAATCGGCGCGGCCACGTTGTGCTGCAGGACGAAGATTTTGCATTGCCGTAGCGTAATAACGCCTTCGCGCTTCGCCTAGGTCTGCCCTCGCAACGGATTGTTGCAGACGTGGCACGACAGTTGACTCAGGGCCCGAGTTAGCGTCGTATGCCCCATGGCCGCGCGACCGAAATTCCCTGCCCAGATCCCGTTCATTATTGGCAACGAGGCGTGCGAGCGCTTCAGCTTTTATGGGATGCGGAACATCTTGCGACCTTTTTTGGCCGCCGGCCTACTAATGTATTTGCCGGTGGCTGAACGCCAGGGTGCAGCCAAAGATGTGTTCCACACCTTTTTGATGGGTGTGTATTTTTTTCCGCTGCTGGGTGGCTGGATCTCTGACCGCTTTGCCGGCAAGTACAAAACGATTTATGGCTTTAGCCTGTTGTACTGTTTGGGTCATGGTTTGTTATCGGTTTTCGAAAGCAGCAAAACCGGTTTTTATCTCGGGTTATTTTTTATCGCGCTAGGATCCGGCGGCATCAAACCGCTTGTGTCGTCGTTTGTTGGCGATCAATTCGACAACAAAAACAGTGCACAAGCAAAAACCGTTTTTGCAATATTCTATTGGAGCATCAATCTAGGTTCGTTGTTCGCGTCCATGTTTATGAAACCTTTGCTCAACTGGCAAGGACCGACCATTGCCTTTGCGGTGCCGGGCATTTTGATGTTTATCGCAACCGCGCTTTTTGTTGCCGGTCGAAAACGCTACGTGGTCACGCCACCGGCTGGGCGCAATCCGCATGGATTTTTGCGCGTGGTTTTTAGCGCGTTGTTCGCGAAACCAACCTTGCCGCAGGCCCAAGTCGGCCGCGCGCCGAAGTCCATGACTCGACGGCCGTTGGCGTATGCGGTGCTTGCGCTTGGCGTCGCTGGCATCGGTGCATCGATCTATCTAGGCTATAAGGTGGAGGACGCAGCGATCGGTATTGTGCTCGCCATTGTCGTGATTCTAGCTGCAGTCGCCATCGCGGCATCGCTAACGCTTGAACAAGCACGTGGTCATCATCCCAATGAAGTTATTGACGGGGTGCGCTCGGTGCTGCGGCTATTGGTTGTGTTTGCACTGGTGACTCCTTTTTGGTCATTGTTCGATCAAAAGGCTACGGTGTGGGTGGTGCAATCTGGCGTTATGGACATGCCTGGCTGGCTCGACAAAGATCAGACCCAGATGATCAATCCCGCGATGGTGTTGATTATCATCCCGTTCAATACGTTGGTGTTGTTTCCATTTTTACAACGGCGTGGCGTGAATCTAGCGCCACTGCGCAAGATGGCGGTTGGGATTCTGTTCGCCAGTTTGGCTTGGATTGCCGTCGGCATATTGCAATTGCTGGTTGATGATGGCGCTCGGCTATCGTTCCTATGGCAATTGCTGCCATATTTTCTGCTTACCTTCGGGGAAGTATTAGTTTCAACGACCGGTTTAGAATTTGCCTACAGCCAAGCGCCGCTGCAAATGAAGGGTGTGATCATGAGCTTTTGGAGTTTGGCGGTCACGGTCGGCAATTTGTGGGTGTTGTTGTCTGACGCAGCTGTCAGAAATTCGTGGGTAACGCAGCGAATCGCCGACACAGGTGTGTCCAATACTGCCTTCTTAATGTTCTTCTTCGCCGGCTTCGCAGCACTAGCCGCGTGGATGTTTGCCCTCTACGCCCGCAGCTTCAAAATGGTCGATAACTACCGCAGCGATACCTCACAGGCGTAACTCGCAACCGTTGCGCTCACGCTGCGCTACCGGCACCTGAGCGTTGTGCATTCGTCACATTGCGGTTGCACCATGCGCCATGTTGTATCGCACCATGACGCGCGTTGTTGCGCTGGCCTTGAGCGCTGCTCTTGCATGCTCTAGCAATACACCTGGCCACGGTACGCGGCCGGCTGCACCGCCGCGCTTGGTCGTGATGGTGGTAATCGACCAATTGCCGGAGTGGGCGTTCGAACGCAAGCAGCCGCACTTCACCGGCATGTTGCGGTGGGCGGTTGATACCGGCACGTGGCTGGTTGGCCAACACCCCTCGATCGCGACGCTGACCGCGCCCGGACATTCTTTGCTTGGCACCGGCATGCCGCCGGCATATAGCGGCATTATCGCCAACGAGTGGTGGCACCGTGATCTCGGCGTATCGCTCAAGAGTGTGCAGGCACCCAACGGTGATCGTTCAACGAGGTGGTTGCGGGTCCCGGGTATTGCCGACGCCATGACACGGTTTGCACCGACGGCCAAGGCGGTTTCGGTCAGCCTCAAAGATCGTGCTGCGATGTTGCCGTTGGGCCAGCATGGCGGCACCGCTGTGTACTAGGACGCCAAAACAGCGGGGTGGGCCACGACCAAACCAACCGCATGGGTGGCGGAACTAAATCGTGCGGCGCCCATCGCTGCTCGTTTTGGATACCAATGGGATGTCCGCGATCCGGACATCATTGCAGCGTTGAGCGGCGGGCCCGATGAC
>JAGPDK010000592.1 GCA_018057605.1 Kofleriaceae bacterium
CAGCAAGCGATACAGCGTGAGTGGCGCAACCTTGGCAGCCGTCGCTGCCCGCCGCATATTGCCATCGCACGCAGCAAGCAGTTGCACTAGATAGGCTCGCTCAAGCGGTTCGAGCCACTGATCGCGCATTTGTTCTAGGGTGATATCTTGTACGTTGTTGCCCCACGGTGGCGCTGGCGAAGTCGACGGCAACTGCGACGCTCGGGACGCCGGCAGTGCAAATGCTGCACCGTTACCCAGACTTTGGGGCTGCACGGTTTGCATGCCTGGCTTCACGCCGGCAAGCAGCGGTCGCGGCAGGTCGTTCACCGTGACGTCATTGCCACCGGCCAAAATGAGTGCATGTTCGATGGCATTGCGTAGCTCACGCACATTGCCGGGGAATGGATAGGCGCGCAGCGTTGCGAGCACGGCGGGCGACAACCGTGGCGCAGTTTTCCCCATCGCACGGGCCGATTGTTCAACGAAGACTCCAGCGAGCACTTCGATGCTGTCTTTGTAGTCGCGCAACGCCGGTAGTTCGAGCGTCATGACGGAAAGCCGGTAAAATAGATCGTCGCGAAACGTACCGGCCTGTGCCATCGCCTCGAGATTGCGATTGGTGGCGGCGACCAATCGCACATCAACATGTTTCGCCGCGTCGTTGGAGCCAACCGGCAGCACCTCACCTTGCTCCACCGCACGCAGCACTTTGGCTTGTAAGATCAGCGGGATCTCACCAATCTCGTCGAGAAATAGCGTGCCGCCGTGGGCTTTTTCGAACTCACCCAGCTTGGTTACGGTGGCACCGGTGAACGCACCTTTGACATGGCCGAACAGCATACTTTCGAGCAAGGTGTCTGGAATTGCTGCGCAGTTCACGGTGACATAAGGCTTGCCGGCGCGTTTGCTGTTGGCGTGAATGGCGCGCGCTACCAAGTCTTTGCCGGTGCCACTTTCACCACGAATCAAGATCGGCGCGGTGGTTGGGGCGGCTAAGTCGATGCGGCGCTCAACTTCACGCCACGCCGGCGATAGGCCTTTGATCAAAAACGGCCGACCGGTTTGGTCGCGGCTCTGCCGATCGAGCTGGGCCCGGCGAATGCTATCGGCCCCACGTTCGGCGATTTGCATCAGCGCCGCGACGGCGGCTTTGTCGAAACGGTTGGTCGCACGCGCTGCGATAGCCAACACGCCGATCGGTTTCCCGCGTTTACGCACCGGTACCGCGACCACGCTGCCAACATCAAGCAGGTACCGAGTGTACAGGGTATCACTGGCAGCCTCGCGGCACACATGTGGCGCGTTGTGCTCGAACACCCATTGTGCGATGCCGGCTTTGTTGTCGCGTTTGGTAACGACGCTGGGCAACGTCACCACCATGCCATCCACTTCGTGATGCACCAGCGCTAGCCCTTGGGCGGCGGCATCCCATAAAAATAGCGAGCCGTGTTCAGCCCCGGTTGCGGCGAGCGCAATCGTTACCACTTCGTGTTCGAGGGTGCCGGGTAACGCGGCGATCAGCCGCGCTTCGACGACGGCAGGATCAACAGCGCGAAGGGTAGGCGTAGACACCAAGCGAGGATGCCACAATCTTGCTGCGCTCGATATTGCCAGGGGGCGCTTCGCCGCACGCTACCTGGATTAGGTCACAAACGTTAGGCTACCAACCAGGCTGCCGAGGCATCGTGCGCGCCACGCCCATCCGGACCGTTACAAGGTCGGCCACAAAATGACATCGTCGACACTCAAGTGGCCCCAGGAATCGGTGGCTTCGTCGACCAACACCAAGTGCGCAGTTTTGCCACGCCAGCGGGTTACGTCCCAGGTTACGGTGCGAAATTCTTCGGCCGCCGGATCGAGGGCTGCGGCGATGCGGGCGATGGCGTCGTCGACGACAAGCTCCACGCGTAACAGCTGTTCATTGGTGCCACCGGCGAGCCGCACGGTGATGCGGTCGCCATCGATTTGGAACGGCGGTGAGGTCACGCGGCCAATGGCGGCATCACCGCTGCCATAACTGGTGACAAAGCCTTCGCCGCCAAAACCGTAGATGATTTCTTGGTTTGCCATCGGCAACGTCGTTGGGCCATTGCCCCACGCCGGGCCTGAGCGGGTCCAGCCCGGCCAACCGGCGGTTTCAAAATCGAATAGCACTTTGACACCCGGCAGTAGATCTTTGCGGGCTGCGACTTTACCGTCCGGTTTTCGGATAATCGGCACCCACACGGATTCGGGCACCACGTTGGCACCGGTGTAGACGCGTGGCCGCATGCTGCTGCCCAAGCGATCCTGCGGTCGGTACATGACTCGAAGCAACGGCATTTCGTTGGTTACACTGCGGTTGTCGAACACCACCGCAGCGAAGCGATGTTCGGTCAAGGCCGGGATGAGATCGGGCACAATCCGCGATGAGCGCCAGGTGACGTCTTTGAGGCCCATTTTATGGGCATATGCGCGCTTGCCGGCTAACACCGAATACCAAGGATGAAATGGCACCCACACGGCACCGTCGATTAACGCGATGCGCGTGATCAACGCGTCGCCAGCCGCGCGGTCGGTGGCCGTTGGCGTGAAGCGGGCAGGTTGCCAGCGGTCTTGCCATAACGACCAATTGAGCGGTGCTAGTACCGCGACCACCAGCACCGCTGGCGCGAATTGCCACATTGAGTCGCGGTCGCTTGGCAGCCAGGTGCGTGCACACGCCGCAATGGCTAACACCGCTGCGCCGGCGGCGATACCACCGTGCAAAAATGCCGGCATAAAAGCGTTGTAATGCGCGAACTCCGTGCCCCAGCCAACGGCACCGACTACCACCGATACGGCGTAGGTCGGTGCCCATAACAAGAGCGGGCGTGCACCGTTAGGAATGCGCCGTTTGGCGATGCTGGTCACGGCGACGACGAGCAAGCTGCCAGCGATGAGCAAGGTTGCGCTGCGTGAGTGCAACAAAATAACTGCGAACGATTTCCAAAATCGATCACGATTAAAATCGTGGGTTTGATGCATCTTGTAGATGTAGGTCCAAAACCATCCGTGGCTGGCTAGGTTGAGTACCCAGGTGCCGCCTAACCCGATGACGCCGGCAACCACGCCGTACGTCGGCGCGCGTCGCCAAGCCAACACCAATATGATGACGCCAACCCAGGCCACATAAAAAATGCCGGTCTGTTTACAGAAAAAACTTAACGCCATGAGTGCGGCAATCATCGCGACACCGGCATGACCATTCCAGCCGGTGTCGCGGCGGGCCCAGCGTGGCGCTAAAAAAACTCCGACGGTGATCATCAACAAGAACAACGTGTCGGCGCGTACTAAGTCGTACCAGCCCTCCATCAATGGGTAGCCCGACGCAAAAACGCCCATGGCAATGCACATGGCGAACAGTGCGGTGACCGGCGAACTATTTGACGACGACGCGACCTGCCGCAACGAGGCCCAAG
>JAGPDK010000593.1 GCA_018057605.1 Kofleriaceae bacterium
TTGACCGCGACCGGCCAAACCATGGGCACGGTGCGCTACATGTCGCCCGAACAAGTGCGAGGCCAAGAAGTCGACTTGCGCACGGACATCTATTCGCTGGGCGCAACGTTGTACGAATCATTGGTAGGCGACACGCCGTTCGACGGTGAGACGCATTTTGAAATTATGACCAAGCATCTCGGCGAGCCGGCCATGCCAATGACCGAGCGCGGTCTCGCATTGCCAGCGGCCCTCGAAGATGCCGTACTCAAGAGTCTTAGCAAGAAGCCCGAAGATCGGTTTGCCAACGCCCGAGATTTTCGGCTGGTGCTCGAACAGGTATTGGCGCAAGTCGATTTGGCCCACGGCAGCACCCAGCGCGTAAGTCGCGATTTCATGCGTGCGGCCAAATCACCCAGGGGCGAAGCGCCGATTGCTACGGCGGTGACGGCCTCGAAGGCCGGGCCTGCCGCGGTGACCGCAGCGACGGTGCCAGGCGGCATAGTCCGCGGCACCGATGTCACGGAGGCCGCATCCTTGTTGTCCGTGCCGGTGCAAAAACGATCAGCGCGTATCGGGCTGATCGCGTCTGGGTTGGCGGTTACGGTATTGGGTGCGGCGGCGGCAACCTATTTTTTTGCGCTGCGCAGCCCCGCGTCATCGGCAAAACCTGCGCTGTGGCAGCCTCACGAAGTGCTGATCACGCAAAGCGCCGACTTGGCCGACATTGCGCTTGAATCGGTAGCGGCCAGCAGTCCCCAAGCCGTCGCGAAAATTATCGCGACCTATCGCACTGCCCGTAGCAAAATCTTGGCGCACGTAGCGTCGGCGTATGCGGCGGACTCGGTATTCATCCCGTTGCGCCGCATTGTTGAAATTCCCAAGGATTCAGTGTGTGAAGCCATTGTGAAAGATGCTGCGCGGTTATCGTGCGACGACCTTGCGCAGTATCCGTTCTATTTTCGATTCGACGATAAAACCTTGTTCTTGGCGGAGACCGCTAACCCCGACGACTTGGAGCTAATGTTTTTGACGGCGATGGTCGATGCCATCCCCATGGGGCAACAAAATGATCAAGCTGCGCTCAAACTGCGCGGCGAGCTTCAGACGTTTGTTGACAGTGTTGCCCCCAAAAACACGCCGGCACCGAAGTGATCGGGCCGATCGCACCCGATTTATCGCGGACATTGTACTACGTCCATTGACACCCGTTGCCTTTGGCTAGAATAATCGCGCAGTTGGGAGGGAGCATGTCCCGTACCGTCATTGCCGCAGTCGTTGCATCTATCATCGCCGCCATTACGACCATCGCCTTTTTTGCGGTGTCGTCAACTATTGCCGATCGCGCAAAAAAGGACGCCGAATACGGTGTCGCTCGTGCGCGCAAGCAGTTGATGCGTACAGCGCAACTCGAGTCTTTGTCCATTTTGGCCAAAGCGGAACAACTTGCCGCGGATCCGGGCTTTGTGCGCGCACTCAAGACCGACAGCTCGGGCGAACGGTCGAGCCAAGCGGCCTTGGCATTTGGGCGCTTCAAGGCCGCAGGTAAAGGCAATGATTTGCCCGCCGACATCATTGCGTTGTTAGACAGCACCGGCAATTTGGTCGCGATGAGCGACATGTCCATGGTGGTGCCTAAACAGTGGAAAGATGACAAAGGCGAGATGAAGTGGCCCGGCCTGGCCGAAGCGCTTCGGCGGCGCATTATCATCAGTGAAATCTGGGACTACCCAACGGTTGGCATGATGAAGGTGGGCATTGCGCCCGTCATGGACCCGGATATTCAACCAACGGCGGAACAGCCCGACGGTGTTATTAAAGGATTAGTGGTTGTGGCCTTCGCCGAAACCTCGGTCGCGGCGCGCAAAGAAGCCGACGTCATGGGTGTGCATTTGGCGTATGTGAATGCTGACCGTAGCTACGCCACCAGTTTTTCGCGTGGCGAGAAAAAAGAAGAAGATACCGCGAAACAAAATGAAGTGTCCCGCGTGTTGAGGGACTCCAAAACCAAACTGTTTGGTTCGTCGGGCGAGTTAGTTCGGGTTTCAATTGATGGCGAAGCGTATGTGGCACTGGGCGTCCAGATGCCGCGGCAAAGCTCGCGTGAATTGCCTGCAACGTATCCAGCGGTGACCGCTGCAGCGTTGGTGCTGGCACCTGTAGGTGATGTTGGTACTTTGAATTCGGCTAAAATGTATGTCATTCTAGTTGGCCTCACCTCTTTGTTGTTGGCGCTGCTTGGGATGTATTTGATCCAGCGTCGAATGATTGCGCAGATTGACCCCATTGAATTGGCCGTGGCCGATATTATCAACGGCAATATCGATCGCACGTTTCGCCCTGTGGGCGCGGAACTTGATGGCTTGGCCAATGCGCTCAACGTCATGATGGCGCGGTTGCTTGGTCGGCCTGAACCAGGCGACGAAGAATTTGACGACGAAGGTAATCCGATTGTGCTAGGTCGCGTTGAGTTTGAAGAAGCCGAACCAACGTCCGAAAAGGCGCCGGATCCAGAGCTCGCAGCATTGGCGCAAGAATCAGAGCCTGACTATTACAAGCGCGTCTTCACCGATTATTTGGCCGCCCGCAAAGGCATTGGCCAACCCGATGAAGTTTCGTTTGAAAACTTCATTGCTAAGTTGAAGATGAACGAAGGCAAACTCAAAGCGCAGTTCCACTGCAAAGCGGTCAGGTTCCGCGTGGTGATCAAAGACGGCAAAGTTTCGCTGAAACCTGTACCGATTTTCGCATAACCCATGTCGGCCGTGCGGGTTGCCACAGGATGTCAGCAGCTGCTCAGCAGTAAATTGAAGTTGTTGCATGGTCGGCGGATTGGCTTGCTTGTTAATCCCACGGCGGTCGACGCTGATTTGGTCCATCTCGTGGATCGCTTGGCTGGTGAGGCTGGCGTCAAGATTGGCGCATTGTTTGGTCCAGAACACGGCGTCCGAGGGGATGCCCAAGATATGGTTGCCGTTGCTGGCGAGCGCGATGCCGCTACTGGTGCTCCGGTGTTTAGTTTATACGGGCACACCCTCGAATCGCTGACGCCCACCGCCGCAATGCTGGATTGCGTCGATGTGGTTATCTACGATGTCCAAGATGTGGGTGCGCGTTACTACACGTTTGTGTGGACCATGGTGTTGGCAATGCGGGCTGCCGCCAATGCCAAAAAAGCCTTCATCGTGCTGGATCGACCAAATCCCATCGGCGGTGCGTTGCGTGAAGGCGGCCCGATCGCGGACGGTTTTGAATCCTTTGTTGGCTTGGTGTCGTGTCCCAATCGCCATGGGCTAACCGCAGGCGAAATCGCGCGCTGGCGGATGGCGGATGAAAAACTCGATTTAGATCTTACGGTGATTCCAATGGTCGGTTGGCAACGCACCATGGCCTACCGTGACACTGGCTTGCCTTGGGTTTTGCCATCTCCGAACATGCCAA
>JAGPDK010000118.1 GCA_018057605.1 Kofleriaceae bacterium
CGGGGTGTTTTTGGCAAACACTTTGAGGAACAGGGCGGCGGTAATGGCTCCGCCGAAGCGATCACCGGTGTTGCGCATGTCGGCGACGGGGCTCTTGAGCTGCTCGCGCAACCGTGGGTTGAGTGGCAAGCGCCACATGTCTTCGCCCGAACGCTCGGCCGCAGCGAGCCAGCCACGGGTGAGGGGTTCGTTGTCGGACATCACACCGGCGGTGTAGGGCCCAAGCGCCACCATACAGGCACCGGTGAGCGTTGCGAAATCGAACATTTCGTCGGGCTCAATTTTGGTGCGCGCGTAGGTGATGGCATCGCCCAACGTCAAGCGACCTTCCGCGTCGGTGTTGTTGATTTCAACGGTGGTGCCGTCCATCGATTTCAAAATATCGCCGAGTTTGTAGGCTTTGCCCGAGACCAAGTTCTCGCAGCAAGCGGCAACGGCGTGGACTTCGTGTTCCGAGCCCAGCGTGGCGATGGCGTCCATGGCGGCAATCACGGCGGCGGCACCCGACATGTCGACTTTCATGTCTTCCATGCCAGCCGATGGCTTGAGTGAATATCCGCCCGAATCAAACGTCACCCCTTTGCCGATCAGCGCGATCTTCTTTTTCGGCTTCTTTTCAGGGGTGTATTTGATGTGAATGAAACGCGACTCTTGGTCGGAGCCTTGGCCAACTGCCAAGAACATGCCCATACCCAGCTCGGCGCAGTTTTCCTCGTTGAGCACCGTCACGGTCAGCGACTTGTGCTTTTTCGCGAGGGCTTCGGCTTCATGGGCCAAGGCCGTCGGCGTAATCACCGCGGCAGGCTCGTTGACGTAGTTACGCGCCGTGTTGATCGCACGGGCCACCACGGTGCCGCGCTCGATTAGCGCCGCTGCCAGTCGGGTTGCGCTGGCATTGAGCTTGTGAGCTTTGGGCTCGGTGAAAAAGCTGATGGTTTGCACCGATGGCTTTTTCTTGGAATCTTCCGAGGTCAAGTAACGATCGAATTTGTAGCCACCCAAGTACACGCCTTCGGTTGCGTGTTGCAGCGCCTTTTCGTCGCGTTTGCTGCCGAGTGAAGGCAGCAAACAGGCGACATGCACCGCGCCGACTTTGTTGCTTTGGGCTGCGATGCATGCGGTGACATCGCGAAATTGCGGCGATGAAAAATCATGTTTGTTGCCGAGCCCAACGACCAGGATGCGCTTGGCTGGCAACTTGCCGCCAGTGTGCAGCCCAAGGGTCTGTAGACTCTTGCCTTCAAATGATTCTGCCGTGGCCGCGTCGAGCACCAACCCACCGAGGGCAGCATTGATTGCTTTGACCGTCGCGTCCTTCGCTGGATCACCAAAACAGGTGACGGCGAGCACATCGCATTGAGTTTCGAGCAAATTTCCAGCGAGAAGGCGCAACTCCATGGGGGCAAAATCCTTTGTAAATTTCACGTGTTATAGGGGATGATCCCTCAGATGTAAAGCCGCGTACAAACAAACCCAAATGCCTACATTGACAGAACGACGCAGCGATCTTTAGAGTCGAACCACAACAAAGCTCCGGGGGGAGTTTCAATATGCGGAATTCAGCGATGACGGCGCGCCCAGCAGCGCGGAAGGCAACTCAAGTAGTACCTGGCACCGGCAATCCTCGCGCAAAGAAAACGTTGGCGGTGGCGGCGGTAACCAGAAAATCGGAGCCGATTATTGCGCTAGTTGAGCGCAGATCTTCTCCTAACCTACCGGAATTGAACAAGAAAGTTGGGGTTCTTCCAACCCCGATCGCAACGTTCGTGTTCTGATCTTAACGCTGTAAAAAGCCAAACCAGCGCGCTGTGTGACCCTCTAGGTTGCCAGCGCGTTTTTAGTTTTCGGCCGGCTATTACGGTGTAGTTGGTACCGCGGTGTACGAATTGTGCAAAAAAACGGCAGTTGTCGTCCGGTCTACGAGGCCCTGCGCTACATTGATTAAACCTAATGGAAGTCAATTACATACGAAACTCACTCAGCGGTGCTGATGCGATTGCGTACGGTGACTTTGTTGCCACCGCACGTGGTGCCCATTATATGCAGGCGCCGAACTGGGCGCATGTTGCAGCACAGCCAGGCGTGGCGCAGCGTTATCTGCTGGTGCGAGAGCGCGGCCGTGTAATCGGCGCGGCGCGGTTGCTGCGGCGTTTGCACGGCGTCCTGCGATCTCCGTCGGCGATTATTGAACGTGGGCCGGTGGTCAACGATGCCAACGACCTCAACAAAGTGTTACCGGCCATGTTGCATGCTGTGCGGTGGCACGGCATTGATAAATTGCGCATTCAGCCGTATTTCGCAGGTGCTGACGCACATGTCGCCCAAGCGGCGGCGGCACTTCATGGCTTTACTGCGTCGCCTGAACTCGATGGGCCGCATACCTCTACCTTGCGGTTGCGATTGGGTGGCGTCGCGCGGGACCAACTATTTGCGAGTCGCCAACACAGCGATTTGCGGCGTGAAGCGCGCAAAGCTGCTGCCGCTGGCCTGGTGGTGCGCCGCGGCACAGCAAGCGATCTGCCAGCGTTTGCGCGCCTGTACCGGACCATGATGGAAGCACAAGGTGATAACGATCGCTCGAGCGCTTACTTTTTGTCATTCGCGTCGCTGCTCAGTGCAAATGTTGCAGCCTTGTTTATCGGCGAAAACGCCGGGGAACTCGACAGCGGCATGTTGGTGATTCGGCAGCCAGGCCAAACCACCTTTCATTTGGGCGCATCGTCAGGCACCCATCGCAGCTACAAAAAAGCGCTGCTGCCACTAACCCATGCAATCGAATGGGCTCATGAACTCGGCGATACCTGGTTTGATCTCGGTGGGGTGCCAGGGCTTCACGATGTTGATCCTAAGCGCCAAAACATCGCGAAGTTTAAATATCATTTTGCGCGCGATATCGTCGAGCTGGCACCGGTGATGCATTCGCCAACCACGCCGGCCGGCCGGTTGCTCGATAAAGTTCGCGCCAGCGTCAACAAAGCCCGCAGCCTCACGACCTATGGCCTGGTCGCGTTGTGCAGCTACGTCGCGCCGCTATGTGAAGTAGCGTTTGGGGCGTAGCGTTGGGTTAGTTGGCCGGCGCACCGACGACACCCGGCCCAGTAGTGATCGGTGGGGGCACATGCTTGGGTACCGAGCTCGGCGGAATACAAGCGCCCAAGCCATCAAGGTCGGGAGCTTTGGCCAAGCAGTTGCGTAGCTGCACTGGCATTTTTTCGGCTTCGCATCGTGCGACGGCCTCGCTTTGATTGTTGAGGCCTTTGCCGATCCGCGCAATGTTGGCTGCAACTTCAGCGCAACTGGCACCTTTGGGCGGCGCTGCCGGTTTGGCTTTACAGCCGAGGCTTGTGAGCAGCAGGCTTAGTGAAAAACCCAGCGTTGTGATTGGTAGTTTCATCGATCTTTCTTTCTGGCCAACAACCCGCGCACTAATTTGCGTGCGCCAAAGGCCGAACGCAACCCGGCGCGCGGCTTGGCGTCTCCGTCGCTGCTACCGTCGCTGGTAGCGTCAAGGCGGCGCCCGCGGCGAAACGTCGGCAACGTGCCCAGCGATTTTGCCAACGCTAATGCCAGCTGCAACGGACTATCGCCACGCGCTTCGACCGTGACGCGTTGGCCCAACGCCATATCTTCGAGGCCACCACGCGCAATAGTGCGTGAACCGTCGCTGCGAATCTCAATCACCAGCCGTGCGACCACGGGTAGCGCGTCTGGATCAAGCTCTTCGACCCGCGTGATGGCCGCATGGTCTGCATCGCGCCGAACGGGTTTATCGCTCACGGCTGCAGTGTTGCGCATTCTATGGATGCCTGCAACTACTGGCTTGCGGTACGATGGTGTGATGGTACTTCGATGCTACGGCCTGTCGATATGTGTGGCGTTGATGTTCTTGGCCAGTTGCGAAAGTGGCGCGGCAACCAACGATGCGGTTGCTACCGTCGATGCGCGCGGCACCGGCATTGATGCAGGACCGCCGATACCTGTTGGCTGCGTTGACAATGTTAGCGCTGGCAATCACGACTACACCTGTGAAGGCCTGGCGGTCAACGCCCAGATCCCAGCGCGATGTTTGGCACCCGGCTGCGGGTTGATTTTGCAAATTCATGGCGACACTGGCGATGGCGCTTTGATGGATGCCAACACCAATTTGCGCGCATTGGGCGATGCCAACGGCTACATCGTGTTGTCACCAACTGGGCCGCTGTTTGGTCGGGGCTACCCCGGTTCGACCTGGACGCCGACGCAAGACGCCAAACTTGTCGCGTTGACGCAAGCATTTGCCAGCGTGTTTCGCGTCGATGAGACCCGGATTCATGCCACTGGTTTTTCGCGTGGCGGATTTGTTGCCTGGCGCATGTTGTGCGACCACGCCGACTTATTCGCGTCGGTTGCACCCGCCGCCGCCGGCGATGGCAATGGTGAAATCACCTGCTTCAACAACGGCCGCGCGCCGTCGCGCCGAGCCGACATTTTATTTTTGATGGGCCGCACCGATAGCCCGGTGCCATTTGCAACCATGGTGAGTATTCGCAACGGCGCGGTCGCTAACTACAGCGCAACTGCCCAGCCCGCGGTGAGCAGCGACGCAAGTTACACGCACAATCGTTGGACCACGACGAGTGGCACCGTGATCGAAACGTTCGAGCACAGCTACGAAACCGAACCAACTGGGCCATGGGGTGATGCCCGTGGTCATTGTTTTCCGGGCAGCACGCTTGATCCGTTTGCGCCGCAATACGCGGTGCCGTGCAAAGGCCCTAATGCATTTGTGTGGGGCCAAGAAGTCATGAAGTTTTTTCAAGCACATCCGAAGCGGTAGCAGGGTGGGCTGGTGGAGCCACGCGCCACCTGGCTGGTTCATCGTTGCGACTCTGCGGTGTACGGCCGCAGGCCGCGCCTAGTTTTCGCGGCGTCGAAAATCATGCGTGATGCGGCCTTGCGCCAACATCTCGGCTTCGTGGCCTTGGTCGCGAAAGGTCTCGACAATTCCTTCGCTGTACCAGCGCTGCATCGACGGTAACGCGCGTAGGCGTGCTGCGTACGCCAAGGCCGTGTCGCTCAAGCGCAAGCCGTATGTCGCAATGCGAAATGTCACTGGTGCAAAAAAGGCATCAACTGCCGTGAAGGTTGCCCCTGCGAGAAATGGCCCGCCGAAACGCTGCAAGCCTTGGTTCCACAGTTCGTCGATGCGGGCGAGATCGGCTTGGGTCGAGGAGTTGATGGTGTGCAGCTCGACGCGTACGCCAATGTTCATTGAGCATTGCGAGCGCAAGCCGGTAAAGCCAGCGTGCATTTCGGCGGCGGCACAACGAGCCCAGGTTCGCGAGTTGCGCTCGCTTGGCCAAACTCCAGCATGTTGCTCAGCGAGATATTCGGTGATTGCCATTGAATCCCAAACCACCGTGTCGTCATCAATCAAGCATGGCACTTTGCCGTTGGGCGCAAATCCTCTAAACATTTCATGATTTCCGGTCGGCGCAAAAACATGAAACGCTTCGGTGAACGGTATGCTGCGTTCGTGCATTAAGACCCACGGCCGCAGCGACCATGATGAATAGTTTTTGTTGGCGATGTGCAGCGTCAGCATGATGGATCTATAGAACATGCTGCCGCGCCAAGGGCGCGAGGCTGTCAAGTTTGCCAAAATTGCCAAAATTGGCAGCTTTGCCAGTGTTGGCGGTTGCGGCGTGCCAGCGACGGCAGCGCAGCGCAGCACGCGGCCTTGGTAGTCGCTGATTGGCGCTGCTAACGCTCGATGGTAGCGCCTACGGCAGGGCACAGCGGTGCGCGCTGCTTGGCACGCCCGCTGCAATTGTGGGTTTGCAACAAGGACATATTTATGGAAAATCTTCGCAATCGTTTCGCACCATCAGCAACCTGGCTCTTCGCACTCGCCGCAATCGTCTTGGGTGTTGGCGCCGCTTTCGCAACCAAAAATATGCCGCCAAAAATCGCTGCGGGCGTGTATGCCGCGATCGTTGCGGTCGCTGGATTTGGCGCTGGCTTCATGACCCGCGCGCGCCTACGGTCTACCGTTGGGGTGTTCTTTGTAGCTGCTGTTATCGTCGGTGTTGGCTACTTCTTTTTGGTTAGCCACGTTTTTAGCACCGCAATCACGACGGTAACTGACACCACGGTCGCCGCCGGTGGCAACGTCGCGGCCAAAGCCAACGGCGCTCAGGCCGCTAGCTTCATGGGCAAGTTCTTCGGCATCTTCGCTGGCATTGTCGGCTTCCTCGAAACCCTGGTGGTTGGTATCGGCGGCGCTGTAGCTGGCAGCAAACTCAAAGAACAAAGTGGCTCGAGCATGACTGCGGCGCACGCTCGTTAATCACATCGTCGATCTGCCGATGCAAAAAAGGCCCAAGGCAACGATGCCTGGGGCCTATCTTTGTTTGTAGGTTACGACGCTACTTCGCGGAACCAGCGGCGGAACCTGCGGCGGCGGAACCTGCGGCGGCCGAACCGGCCGTCGTGCTTGCGGTGGTGATCTCTTCAGCGGCATCATGCACAAGTTGTTTCGCGTAGATGTCTTCGCCTCAGTCTTCGCCCATTTTGGGCACCGTGGTTGCCATACAGGTTTGAACTTTCTCGCTCCAGTTACGTGTGGTGCATTCGGCAGTGAACTTACCGACCAATACCTTAATCTCATCGGCACTTGGCTTGAGGCCGGCAATCCAATTGCCGCCGCCTTGCGCCTGGTATTTGACATAGCCAGCAGCAGCAACTTCGCACAAAAGTCGAACGGCGCGATTTTGTAAGGTTTTCACACCGTTGCACATGTGCGAACCACGCGTTGTACGGGCAAAGAACTGCTTGGTATTCAGGGCCAAGACCGCGTTTACCCCACCGAATGTTTGCGTCGATTGCAATAATTGTGGGCCGGTGACACGTTAACGACGATGCCGCGTGCTCAGCAATCATTGCGGTGGCTAGCGTGGTTGGTGTTCGCTGGTGCGCTCGACGCGGCACCGTGCGATGCGAATCCTGGGGTCGCTAGCCGTGGTGCGCAACTGCCAGTTGTGATTGAGCCCTTTGTCATCAGCGATCGCGGCGTTGGGCGTTTTGCTGGGCACAAATATGTAGACGATGTTGCTACCCTCGCTAGCTTGCGTGCTGCCATTGGCGATGTCGCGGACATGGCGATTGAGTTCGCGGTCAAAGATATCGGAGTTGAGGTCGAAACCGAGGAAGGCTACTTTAGCGTTCGGTTGGCCGATCGCGAAGTGCTGCAATTGATGCGACCAGCCGAACCGGGACAGTTGTTGACGGCTGAGGTGGTTGATCCGGTTTTTGTTACGGCAACAGGGATTCGTGTCGGCGACAACGTAAATAAACTCGCGTCGGCCTATCCAGGTCTGCAATGTGTTGCCCGGAAATCAGACGCAGTTGGACTGCTTAGCTGCCGGAGTGGCAAATCACCAGCGTTAGTCTTTGGTATTGATGCTACGGGGTATCGTGGTAAGTCGTCGAATCGCGGGGTGGCACTATCGAAGCGCTCGATCGCTGGCCGAAAAATATTCGTGATCGTCGGCAAATGGTAGTTTGAGTTGGTTCGCGCAGTTAAAATCGACCCATCGTATGGGTCGAGAACCAGCGATAACGCCATGTATTTACTCGCATTCGGGCCAACAACGCCAAGCTGCGACGAAGCTGGTTTTTAGCTGCAAATTGCGTTAGGAAGGCGCATGGGCGCAATGTGGAAAAACGCGGGCAAGTCAGCAGCTGCCGCGGCTAAAGGTAAGATCATCTCGAAAATGGCGAAGGAGATTATCGTCGCTGCCAAAGGCGGCGCGGATCTCAGCGGCAATCCGCGCTTGCGGATGGCGGTCGATGCAGCGCGGCGCTTGTCGGTGCCGCGCGACACCATCGAGCGGGCCATCAAAAAAGGTTCTGGCCAACTCGATGGCCCGGTCAACTACGATGCTGTGACCTACGAAGGTTTTGGCCCGCACCGGGTGCCGGTGATCGTCGAATGTCTGACTGACAATCGCAATCGCACCGCCACCAACATTCGCGTGTTGTTCCGAAAATTCCAACTTGGCAACACCGGCTCGGTATCGTGGGATTTTAATCATGTCGGCATGATCATCGCTGCGGCCGACGAAGGCGCGGCTGACGCCGAAACCGCGGCCATTGAAGCTGGTGCACAAGATTTTGAAACCGGCGAAGAAGGCACGATGGTGTTCTTTTCTGAACCGACCGACCTCGATGCCGTGAGCAAAGCACTCGCAGCGCAAAAATGGACGGTCACTTCGTCGAAGATGGGCTGGAAAGCCAAAAATCTGATGAACCTCGACGAAGCCGCGATGGCTGAAGTCACTGCGTTTTTGCAAGAAATCGACGCTGACGACGACGTACAAGAAATTTACACCGCGCTGTAGCGGCGACAGAGAGTTAGGTCACCGCGCGCGGCTCGATCGTGGTGCGCACCAAGTGGGTGCCGCGCAACAGCGTGAGTTCCATGCGTCGGCCTGCGGCATCGTGGGTCATGCGCCGGGCAATTTCGTCGACGCCAGCGATCGGCGTACCGTCGAGCGCTAACAGGATATCGCCGGTCCTAACATTGGCGTGCGCAGCCGGGCTGTCGGCTTCAATCGTGGTTACAAAGATGCCGCTTTCTTTGGCTAGATCAAAGTGCCGCACAACTTTGCGCAACAGCGGTACGGTTTGGCCGCCAATGCCAATGTAACTCCGGCGCACGCGTCCGTGTTGTAAAATTTCCAAGGCGACAAACTCGGCGGTGCGGGCCGCGACCGCAAAACAAATACCTTGAGCACCGCGAATAATCGCCGTGTTGACACCGATGACCCGGCCTCGGCTATCGACCAAGGGGCCGCCGGAGTTGCCCGGATTGAGCGCTGCATCGGTTTGCAAAATGTCGTCGATTAAACGCCCGGTGGCAGCGCGCAGCGTGCGACCGAGCCCCGAAACAATGCCGGCGGTAACGGTGGCATCAAAGCCAAACGGGTTGCCGACAGCAATGGCCAATTGGCCGACGCGGACCTGGGCTGTGTCGGCGAGCTGGGCAATCTCGAGTGCTGAGGCATCAATGCGCACGACTGCCAGATCACTGTGCGGAGCGTTGCCGACCACGGTGCCGTGCGCGGTGCGACCATCAGCTAAGGTTACCCGCAGCGATCGAGCGTTGCCAACCACATGGCTGTTGGTCAACACATTGCCGTCGGGGGTGAAAATGAATCCCGAGCCACTGCCATCGGTATCGTCGGTCGGTGGCTGAACATTGCGGGGTGTCAGACCGCGGCGCAATTTGTTACCAAGATTACCCGGGCCACGCGCGTTGGCAGCGCTGCGCGGCCGTTCGATACGTACCACCGCTGGCCCGATCACCTCGGTGGCGTTGATTACGGCGCGTGAATAAGCATCGAGCAGCGCAGTGTCATCGACAGCAACGGGTGATGGTTCAGTGGGAAAAATGTGGGCGACAGGAGGCATCGTCATGACCTCCGGTTAGATCGAAATGCGCCCGGTGCGGACCAAATAGGCTAGCCGCTCGCGTTGCGAAGGCTGCAACAGCGCATGGGTTTGCTCCAACGCTTTGCTCACGGCATCGCGTAGCTTTTCGGCTGAACGCACGCGGTGCCCGGTGGCTTCAGCGACTTTGGCCTTATCAAATGTTTCACCCGCCAACGCATCGGCAATGCCAAGCAGCGAGCGTCGTTCATCAACTTCGGATTGTGCCCGTTCGACTTTAAGCTCGTCGAGGATTTTGGCAAATTGGGTAACTTGCGCTTCGCTCATTTCAAGTTTGTAGGCCAAAAACCGCAGCGGTCGGCGCACGCCGGGATGCCCGCCAAAGGCGCGTCGCCAGGGATGCTCATGCGGTGCCCGATCTTCTTCGCGTGGGTCCCGCGGTTCGGCTTCGCCACGGGCGCTTGCTTCGCTGTGACAGCCGCTACTGGTCGGGCCACAGCCCTGTGCGTGTGCTTGATACCGTTGAATAAATTGTGCAAATGCTGGATGCATACAAACTCCTAGACGCGGCGCTACGCACGCGTTGGTTGCACGCAGGCGACATGCCGTGCGCGTGCCATTAAGTTGTAGCCGCCGGCGCCTTTGCGCAATCTGGCAATAGGCGCAGCTAGACATTTGGGCGGGTGGGTGCTGGTGCGCATCGCACAAGGACGTCCGCAATCCGGACGTCCGCACGCGGCGGCTAATATTTGCGAAACAGAAAATCTTGGTCGCGTTGCTTATCGTGACAGCCGGCACAATCGGCCAAGGCACCAGCGCGGATGACCTCGCCGTTGGCGTGGGTGGTGGCATACAACCAGTCGCCGCCCGCCGGGTTTTGCCCAGCGCGTTTGTACATTAAGAAATACGCAGTTGTACCCTTGGCCTCATCGCCTTTAAAACTGCGTTTCACAATCATGGCCCCGTCCGGCATGGCGCTGCCGTCGGTGTACGCGGTGTTGCCATTGCGCAGGTACAAATGAAACTGTTCACCCACGTGCTCAGGATGGCTACCGGTTGGTTCGAGCTGCACAGCCGCGGCACAGGCGACATTTTTTTGCATTGCGCTGCCGGTGATCCGTGGCCAATCTTTCGACGCCAAGGCGGCCGCGGTAAGCTCGGCATTGGCTATCGGCGCTGGTTGGGCGGGTGCCATCGGCGCTTTGATTTCCGTGCTTACGGTCACGGGTTGGCTTGGCCCAGCGGTCGGGGCGGCCACCACGGTGGTTGGTTTGGCACCGCCGCAACCTGCAACGACGACACACCATCCAATGCAAACAACCGTTGGCTTCATGGCTTGAAGCTACGAGGTCGCAGTGGCCGACGCCAGGCCCGGTTTAGAAAATCTCAGCGCACCACGCAGCGACCGGCCAGGCCATGAGGCGGTCGGTGCTAGCGATCGCGGCTGCGGTGCCGGTAATCCAGCCGGCGGCGGCCAAGTGCTGCGCTGGCACGCTGCCCAAGTATAACGAACTCAACGTGGCTTGATTGAGGGTAATGTCGGGTGCTTTGGTTGCGCGCGCACACTGGCCCGTGCCCTCGCGCACCGTCAACTCCCAGGTCACACCGTCGACATTGAGGCACAGTGTGCCATCGTTTTGATACCGTCGACGCGCTAACGCCGCCGCCACATCGTCGATGCGCAGCCAGATATTATCGCCGCGCCTGCGTTGGACTCGCCGCCAATCATCGACCAGCCAAGGCAACACCAGATCACTTGGCGCATTCGACCACGTTACCGTCGGGAACAAATCTACCCGCATCACAAACTGCCACAGCGTCGCTTCGGCCGGTGCATCGATGCCGATCAACTCAATGATCTCAAGTTTGCCCGAGGGTTGGCCGGTGTCAAAACCGCCGCGCTGTCGATAGCTCACGTAGCCGACAGGCACGCCCGCTCGCAACGCCAGAACGTGGCGCCGCCGGCTGGCCCCAGCGCGGACAAACGGTGCTTCGAGAAACCGCCGCTCGCGCCACCACACCTCGGTGCGCCGCACCGCACCGGGGCGACCCGCAGTGGCGGTTGCATAGATCGCAGGCATGGCGGCGCGGGCTTGCGCTTCGTCGATCCACGCCACGTCGTCGCGCGTGCCACCGTCGATAAAATTCACCGAGTGGGCGTTGGCAATCTCAACCTGGTCATGACTTGCTGCCAAACCGTAGCCAAACCGTCGATAGATGGAAGCTTCGGATGCCCACAAGCCACTGGCGGCAAAACCCCGGGCTTTGGCATCATCAAGATGGTGGCCGATCAGTGCCCGCAACAAGCCGCGGCGCCGGTGGGTCGGTCGCACGGTTACGTTGGTCAGCCCCGCCATCGGCAACGTCCCGCCGGGAATTCCAATTTCCATATTGTAACTCGCGGCAGTCGCCACGATGTGCGGGCCATCGAATGCCGCCCATGCTTGTTCACGCGCTACCAAGTGGCGAAACCGATCGTCACCATGC
>JAGPDK010000594.1 GCA_018057605.1 Kofleriaceae bacterium
GGCATTTCCCGAAGTTCACGATCGGTTACAGGATCGGCAGGTGAATCTGGAACTTGAATTGGCGATAGTTGTCGAATTAGATACGCCGATTGGCATTGGGGACGAGCCCAGTTGTGCGTCCGGTTTTCGGACTTAAATTTCCTGCAAAAACAGAAACAATATTGGCAAAGGTGGCCATCGACGGTGATGCGCTAGGTGAACAAATCGCTAAAATGTCAGCGCATATCGACGCTGCGGTGCATCGGCTATTAACCGCGATTCGTGAATTCGACATTGCCTCGGGCTGGCATGTGCAAGGCGCGTTGTCGTGCGCACATTGGTTGGCATGGCGGGTCGGTTGGGATTTACGCACGGCACGTGAGCGAGTGCGAGTTGCACGCAAGCTGGCGGATTTGCCGCTGGTCGACGAGCAATTGCGACTTGGTGCAATGTCGTATTCGCAAGCCAGGGCTATTTCGCAGGTGGCGACGGCGAAAAAAGAACATCTCTGGGTCGCGTACGCCAAGCGCATGCCAGCGTCGCAGCTCGATAAATTGTGTCGTTCGTATGAGAACGTACAAGCGTATGATCAAGCGCACGGAGTGGAGGCTGGAGCGATGGCGGCGGCACAAGTCGCGGCGCAGCGCACGGTGACGCGGCGGAGCCTCGACAACGGCATGGTGAAGTTTGAAGTGGTATTGCCCAGCGATGAAGCGGCGATCGTTTGGGCAGCGCTCAATGCGGCAATTGACACATCGCGCGCGGAACCGCCTCGCGCAGACCAGACTCCCGAGGGACCGTTGCCAGCAGAACCGCCAACTGCAAATGCACCAACGTTTGCCGACCGTGGCCGGCAGCGTGCCGATGCGTTCATGAACATTATCCAGGATCGCGTGCGTGGCACCCGACCCCAGCGCAACGGCGTTAGCGAATCTCATGCTGTTGTGTAGTGCCCACCATACGCTGCTGCACGAAGGCGGCGGCCGGGTCGAAGCCAATGCCAATGGCTGGAATTTTTTCGACCATCGCAACCGGATCATCGACGCGCAACCAGCCCGCCTGAGCAACGGTGGCCAGCGACGTGGCCTTGCAGCGTTACACGATGCTCACGCGGCGCTCGCCATTACGGTCAACACCAACGCCTCGGAATGGACCGGCGGCCCGATCGAGTATGCGAGGTGCATCGACCATTTGGTGTGATGCGCGGCGGTCGAGCAAGCGGTCAACACCAAGGTCTCCAACACCAGGGCCTCAGGGGTTGGCAAGGCTTCGGAATGAACATCGAAAATGTGACGAATGCTCAGCCGGGAATGGTCCCTCATGTGCCCCTTGCGGGTCTCACACTGTGCTAGAACCCGCGCGTGGCGACCATCTTAACCGTCTCTGATTTGCATAAGCGCCTGGCTCGGCGCGAGCTGCTGCGAGGCGTATCGTTCGCCGTCGGTGATCGTGACCGCATCGGCATGATCGGTGCCAACGGCGCGGGCAAATCGACGCTGCTCAAGATGTTGGTGCGCGGTGCTGGGGTCGATCGTGATGACCCAAGCGCGCTCGAACCTGACTCCGGGGTGATTACCTGGCGGCGCGGCCTTGTCCTCGAATATGTAGCGCAAGAGCCGCGCTTTGCTCCTGGCGCGACGGTGCGCTCGACCATCGTGCGCGAAGGTGTTGCAGATCACGAAATTGACACGATTGCGGCTGCGTTACGCGTGCCGCCGATGGATTCGCTGATCGAAAATTTGTCGATCGGCGAACGTCGCCGGGTTGCACTGGGCCATGCCTTGTTGTCGCCGGCTGAAGTGCTGGCCCTCGACGAACCGACCAACCACTTGGACGCCCAAACCGTGGCCTGGCTCGAAGCCCGGCTCGCGGCCTGGCGCGGTGCGCTGCTGGTAGTCACCCACGATCGTTATTTTCTCGATCGCGTGGCCACCCGCATCATTGAAATCGATCGTGGCCGGGCCCATTGCGTCGAAGGCGACTACTCCGAATTTTTGGTGGTCCAAGCCGAGCGCCATGCCCGCGATGCCGAAGGCGAATACCAACGGCAATCGTTTATCCGTCGCGAAATCGATTGGATTCGGCGCGCGCCGCAAGCCCGTGGCACCAAAGCCAAAGCCCGCATCGATCGTTTTGACGCTGCCAATGAAGCCGCACCGACCACCGACGACAAACGCCCAGGCGGCATGGATCTACGGCTGCCTAGTGGCCCACGGCTAGGTAACACCATCGTCGAACTTACCAAAGCCACCCGCAGCATTGGCGGCAAGGTGTTGTTTCGCGATCTCACGCTCACCATGAAGCCCGGCGATCGCATTGGTATCGTCGGCGAAAACGGCGTTGGCAAATCTACGTTAATCAAAACCATCTTGGGCGAAGCCAAACCTGATAGCGGCAAAGTAGTCGTCGGCCAAAACACCAAGCCGGCTTACCTCGAACAAGGTCGCAGCGATCTAGTCGACACCAACACCGTACTTGAAGAAGTCGCGGAAGGTTCCGA
Source organism: Kofleriaceae bacterium (assembly GCA_018057605.1). Taxonomy (GTDB): domain Bacteria; phylum Myxococcota_A; class Polyangia; order Haliangiales; family Haliangiaceae; genus JABFXX01. The sequence continues at coordinate 2,480 of JAGPDK010000594.1, forward strand.
CCACATCGAAATCGATGGTTTCAAGATTCATGTTCGGACGTTTTTACGACAACTCGGCTTTGCCGAAAACGCCATGGACGTCAAAGTTGGGCAACTCTCGGGTGGCGAACGCAATCGCGTGCAACTGGCCAAGCTGTTGCGGCGCGGCGGCAACTTATTGGTGCTCGACGAACCAACCAACGATCTCGACTTGGTTACCTTGGGCGCGCTTGAATATGCCTTGGCAGAATTTCCTGGTTGCGCACTGATTGTCTCACACGATCGCTGGTTTCTCGATCGCGTTGCCACCGGCATCTTGGCCTTTGAAGGCGACGGCAATGTGGTGTTTTACGAAGGCGACTACAGCGCCTACGAAGCCAAATCTAAAGCCAACAAAATGGCTCGCATCGCAGCGCACAATCTCGCGGCAGGTATCGCACCCGCGAATACCTCCGGCAAAAAATCCGGCGGCAGCAGCGGTACCAATGATGCCACCAACCCGCGCAGCGGATCAACCACGGGCGCACCGTCGAACAAGCCGATCAAAATGTCGTTCCGCGAAAATAAGGAGCTTGCCGAAATGGAAAGCACCATCAATCAGATCGAAACCGAAGTTGCCGAGCTCGAAGCGCTGCTCAATGATGGCGCTGTGTTCAAAGAACGCGCAAGCGAAGTGCCGGCGCTGTTGGCCAAGCTCGAAGCCGGTAAACTTGAAATTGATCGGCTGTACGCTCGGTGGGGCGAATTGGAAGCCAAGCGCGTTGCCAGCGGCGCGGCCTAAAGCCCGCTCCGACTTTTACCTAGGCCACATTCTTCCATTCACGCAGCACTGCAAACGTCGCAGCCCCAGCAGTGGCAGCTGGCGCCCGCATCGCCGCAGCGGCGATCACCGCAGCCTCAGCGCAACGCAAAAACGGATTGGTCGCGCACTCATCGCGCATGATCGATGGGGTCG
>JAGPDK010000595.1 GCA_018057605.1 Kofleriaceae bacterium
ACCACCAAAGCCGCGCGCGAACGCATGCGCCAAGCTTCGGCTGGGTTGCGCGCCGAGCTCGCCAAACCAGCGGCCGACCTTGTCGTGGTGAATCGATATATCGACCAGATCAGCGCCGAAGAAGCGACGATTCGTAAAGCCCAACTCAAAGCCTTGGTCGCAGCCAAAACTGTGTTGACGGCAGCGCAACAAAAGAAAGTGCAAGACGCCGCAGCGAAAGCCAAAGGCAAGACCAAGTAACGTGGCGCGCTTTTGAGCGATTCTTTCGCTTGCGCCAGCCCACCAAGTTCGCTCTTATGCGGTCGGCCTCGGCCAACCTATGAGCGAACCAGCGAAACCATCGTCGTCAACAAACGCTAGTGAACCGGCACCGCACGAGCCGTTCATTCCTGCCAACCAAAACATCCGAGAGCTAACGCCGATCGCCGTGATTATGGGCGCGCTGCTGGGCTTGGTGTTTGCCGCATCGTCGACGTATCTCGGCCTAAGAGTCGGCCTCACGGTATCAGCGTCGATTCCGGTCGCGGTGTTGTCCATTACCTTGTTCCGGCGACTCAAACTCGGCGGCACCATTTTGGAAAACAACATCGCGCAAACCACTGGCTCGGCCGGTGAGTCGCTGGCCGCTGGCGTCGCCTTCACCTTGCCGTCGCTGTTGTTGATGGGCTTCGACCTCGAATTTATGCGGGTCTTGTTAGTAGCGATGCTCGGTGGCCTCATCGGTGTGTTGATGATGATTCCGCTGCGCCACGGCTTGATCGTGAAAGAACACGGCAAACTGGCCTACCCCGAAGGCACCGCATGCGCTGATGTTTTGATCGTTGGTGAAAAAGGTGGCACCGAAGCCAAGACAGTATTCCTAGGCTTCTTCGTCGGTTTGTTCTACACCGCGTTCAACATTATGGGTAAACTTTGGGGCGACACCGCCAGCAAAGTCATCGAGTTCAAAACCTTTCTCATCGATCGCACGGTTTCTTTTCGCGGTGAAATGCAAGTTGACGTGTCGCCACCGATGCTTGGGGTTGGTTATGTGATCGGTCCCAAGGTCGCAGCCAACATGTTCGCGGGTGGCTTGCTCGGCTACTTTGTGATGATTCCGTTGATCTCGATGCTCGGCGGCGAAAAAGTGGCAGGCCTGAGCAGTGGTGAAATTCGGCACGACTACGTGTTGTATATCGGCGCTGGTGCGGTTGCCACTGGCGGTTTCATTTCATTAGCGCGAGCAATTCCAACTATCATCTCGGCGTTCCGCAACGGGCTGCGCAGCATTAGCGCAGGCAACGCCGCCGCCATCGTGGTGCCACGGACTGAACGCGACTTATCGATGAAGATCGTTTTAGGTGGCACTGGTGCGATTGTTGTCGCGATCTTCGCTGCACCTATTCTCAATATCGATTTTCTCACTGCGCTGTTAGTCGTCGCGTTTGGCTTTTTCTTCGTGACGGTGTCGAGCCGCATCACCGGCGAAATCGGTTCGTCGTCGAATCCGATCTCCGGCATGACCATCGCCACCTTGTTGCTGACCTGTGGTTTGTTTGTATTGATCGGCCGCACTGGCGTTAGCTACAAAGCCATGGCGTTAACCACGGCTGCACTGGTCTGTGTTGCCGCCTCGAACGGCGGTACGATTTCGCAAGATCTCAAAACCGGCTACTTGGTTGGTGCGACACCACGCAATCAACAAATCGCAATCATCATCGGTGTCATGACTAGCGCAGTGGCCATCGGCTGGACCATGGACCTATTGTTGCGTTCGGGGGAAACCTTTCCTGCCGTCAAATTCGACGACAACATCACGCTTAAAGCCAACGGCGGCATGGCCGAGGGCCCCGACGGCAAACAGCATCCGGTTGCCTTTTTGTCGATTGACATGCCAGCAGAGAAAATTGAATACCTCGCCGAAGGCCCGTATCTCGTCGATGCGTCCGGCGTGCCGCAATTTGCGATTGGCGCAGCGGCCCTCAAGGCAACCGACGAAAAAGCTTCGCCAACCGCGGCATGGACCGCCGCGCCGGTGGCAATCCAAAACTCGGATGCTCGCCTGGCGCCAACCGACGTTACGATGGCAGGGCCAGATGGCAAAACCTACGCGGTGGCGATCGCCCACGCCAAGGTGCCAACCAAAACACCGAAGCTACTGACCCGTGGCCGTTACTTCCTCGACGACGCCGGCCACCCGTTGTTCTTTGTGAGCACCACCATCGACAAAGTCTATGAATACCGCCTGAGCAAAGTCAAAAAAGCCACAACCATCGTCGGAATTCCATCGAACGCGCCAACTGAGCTTGGCATCGACCGCAAGCCGTACCGTGTGGTTGAAACCAATGGCAAAGACATTACCGGCGCCGCGGTAGGCCGCTATTTAGTCGATGATCAGGGTGCCGCTATCTACTCCGCATCCAAAGTCGAAAAATTTGATGCACCAAAGGCCAACCTGTTTGCTTTGATCATCGACGGTATTCTCGGTGGCAAACTGCCGTGGGGCCTGGTGCTGATCGGCGTGCTGATCTCGATTATTCTTGAGATGGTCGGGGTCTCAGCACTGTCATTCGCAGTTGGTCTGTATCTACCTATTGCTACCTCAGGCGGGATTTTCATCGGCGGCGTGGTTCGCTATTTGGTCGATCGCAAGCGCAAAGGTGAAAGCAACACCGAGTCCGAGTCCTCGCCAGGTATGTTGATGGCATCGGGCTTAATTGCCGGTGGATCGATTGCTGCCGTGGTGCAAGCGATTCTCATAGTCCTCAAAGTCGATGGCCACTTCAATCTGAGCAGCTTTTTGCCAGCCTCCTTGGTTACCAACGAGACCTGGTGGCCGATGATGTTCCTGATGATCATGGCTGGCACCCTGTACTACGTTGGCGTGCGCAGCAAAAAACCGACGAATTAGCCTCATCAGCGATTTGCGTCATCGCCGGTTTGTAGCGACACTGTACGGGTGAACACCTCCCGCACTCGTGTCATTGCCGCCACCACTGTTGCCGCCGCGCTGCTTTTGGGCGCGTGCGCAACCAAAATCCCCAACTACGACTACAGCAAGGAACCTAATCCTACTGCAGCCGAGTTGATCTTGGGCGTCGGCGACGAGCTGCGTATCAATGTTTGGGAAAATCCCAACCTATCGACCGAGGTCACCATCCGCGCCGATGGCACTATCACCATGCCGCTGGTTGGTGATTTGCGGGCCCTTGGCGAAACCCCAACTGCGCTCAAGAATAAAATCAAAGCCAAAGTTGGAGACTTCGTAAAGCTGCAAGGATCTGAAGTTACCGTCGCTGTGCGAGCCTGGAAGAGCTACCGCTTCACCGTGTCAGGCGAAGTATCGCGGCCCGGCGTAATGTCCAACGATCAATACGTCACGGTGTCGGATGCTATCGCCATGTGCGGCGGCTTCACCCGGTTCGCC
>JAGPDK010000119.1 GCA_018057605.1 Kofleriaceae bacterium
GCGTTGGCCAGCGCGTACGTAACCAGCGCGTCGGTCAACTTACCGGAAAGCAACAAGAACTTCCGTTGCGTGCAACGGCGGGTGATGAAGTAGTAGGCGCCGCGGCGGCGGTAGGCTGGTCGCATGCGGGGGGCATCGGCCGATGGCGCGAGAAGTTGCGCGGCAACGTGACAAAAACAAACCCTGGTCGGGATTGCCGAAAACAAACCCCGGTCGGGATTGCCAACCCTGGTCGGGATTGCCGAAAACAAACCCCGGTCGGGATTGCCGCCAAAACAAACCCCGGTCGGGATTGCCTGGATGGCGCGAGAAGTTGCGCGGCAACGTGACAAAAACAAACCCCGGTCGGGATTGCCGTGGTCGGGATTGCCCCAAAAACAAACCCTGGTCGGGATTGCGGCGGGGATTGCCGGGATTTTGGGATTTTCGCGGAATCGGGACGGCGCGGGGACGAACCGACTCTGGCCTAATTCATGTCTGGATCGTTATTCGACGGGGCGCGGTGGGCGTGCGTATCCGCGTCGCGCTCATCGTTGGTAGCATCGTCGCTGTCGTCAATTTCTAGCAGGGCCCAGTAGCCGTAGGGATTATAGAAAAAGCTGTCTTCGGGGTAACGAAGACACGGGCCACCGTCGGCGACGATTCGCACATCGTCATCGAGATAGAGCAGGCGATCGAGCGGAGAACGAGTTGCTGCGGTGCGCAGGACAAAATCGCTGGCGCGGTTGAACCACCGAATCGATTCGTGGGCGTCGAGTTCGGCCGGCATTTCAAAATCGCGTTGACCGAGCAAGTGCATGCCGCAGGTGTAATAAGCTTCGTCGTCGGCATCCAGCAACGGCAGGCGGACGAAGGCGTCTCGTAGCAGGTTCGGCAGCGCGGCGGGTTCAGCTTGCGCGGTGGTTGCGGCCGCGGCATCGGCGAGCCGCAGCCATTCGGTGCGGCCATGCGCGATGCCAGCGCTTTCGCTTTTGGCCGCGGTGCCACCGGTGCGCAGCAGCGCCGCAATCACGCGCAACGCCGCAGCCGAATACGCGATCGACTCGCCGGCCATGACGGGTGGCGACATGACGTAGATCACGGCTTGGTGGCGGGCCACGGCGTCGCGATCTTCTTGGGTCCAACTTGGCCGTGCGCGGTCGCGGCAGCTTTCAAACGAATCTACCATGCGTGGCTCGGCGGTCAGCAGGCTGTATTCTTCGTCGATAGCGAATGCACTATCGGATGCAAGCATGACCGCGGTGCGGACATCTTCAAACGATGACCAATTGCCGACCACGCAGAGAATGTGTTTGGGAACCCACATGGCGCGACCTTAGCAGGGTTGGGCGGTCGGCTGCAGACGTTGCTGGAAAAACTCGAGCAAGCGATCGAGCGCGAGCCGGGTGGGGTGCCCAGGTTCGTCGACAAAGTGATGGGTTAGCACTGAATGCGCGGTGCGCGGTACGTTGTGGGCGTTGCCGCTCGATGAATCGATTTCAATGGCGATAAACCGCTGGCCCAACGCATGGCGCAGGCTGGCAAAGCGGGCGCTTGGCACTGCGAGATCGCCAGTAAAACGCATGCCCAACACGGCGAGTTGTTCACGCTCTGATCGTGCGCAAATCTTTTGCAGGGTAGCATCATCAACGCCAACCGCTCGGCGCTGCGCCGAACGCAGGGGGAATGGCAACGACGGCTGGCTCAGCGCGGGTGCAATAACGGCGGACTCGAGCATCATGCCCAAGGCAAATCCGCCGGTTAGGCACATGCCAATCGCGCCGACCCCAGGGCCGCCGCGTTCGGCATGGGCCACCGCCGCCAGCTGTCGCAGCCAGTCGACGATTGGCGAGTTGCGCTGCGTGGCCCAGATCGAAAACTCACGCGATACGCACGCCTGCGCGATTGAGGCCGCCGTGTACGCCGCAGTTGTCGCGTGGCCGGGCACGCCGAACAGCGACGGCAGATACACAGAAAAACCCGCGGTGATGAGCCGCTCGGCAAACTCGAACACGCCGGGATGCAAGCCGGGAATTTCGTGTATCACGACTACAGCAGGTCCGGCACCGCCGACAAATACGCTGCGCTGCACGCCTTGAAATTGCATAGGTCGGTCAGTGCAACTGCCAAAGCTCAACGCGTTGGGTGCAGCGGTGACGTTATGGAGCGCACGAAATGTACCGGCGTGGCCTTCGACTAGCGGAATCACGCGTTCAATCGCCGCTGCCGGCAACGCGCTGTAGATGTGCGGAAACAAACCGCTGGTGCGTGGCGTTGTGGGTTGCGATGGCAACGGTGCGGCAGCTTCTTCGCGCACATCGAGGCCGGCCGTGGCAATTTGTAACGCCACGACATCTTGGCCGGCGTAGTAGCGTCGCGCGGTGGCTTCGAGTTGGTCGCGCGTCGAGCAATGAATGAACCCTTCGCTCGCTAAACTCGGCGGGGCGTAAGGCGCCAAGCGCGGCAACGCCAGCCACGCGGCACGCGAGATCAGATGGAACACCGTCGAAGTTGCCATGGGCCCAGACAATCCGCGATTTTGTGATGAATCGGTCATTTTAACCTGCATTTTCTGCAAGGCTGTTAGGGTGATCTCCGGCTACAATGAGGGCGTGTTTGCACTGGCCAACCCTTGGGTTGTGACGTTCGTTGCAGCGTTGGTCGCTGCGATGACTGGATGTTCTGATTCAGGTGGCAGCAAGCTAGCGGTTTGTGAAATGGATCCGTCGATGGCCTCGACCACGGCCAGTGCGTTGAGTATTCAAGATCGCAAAGTCATGGGTGCGGGTGTGCCTTATCAACCGGATTTGAGTATGCCAGCGCGCGAAGCCATCCTGCGTTCGTCGATGGCGGCGCGCCGCGAAATGGCTTGGCAGGTGGTTGGTCGAGTATTACAACCGACGCCCATCGCCGAGCCCAAGTTGCTACCCCAGTTCGGATACCAACCAACCGTGCCGGCATGGCATACTTGGTACGGCCGCGATGACTTTGAACGGATTTTCAAAAAACTCTATCGCGATATGGGCGCGCCCGGCCGCCGCGTGCATCAGCCATTCGACGCCGCGACGATTGCCGGTGGCGTCACCTGGAATGCTTCGGCGCTCGATGAACTCGGCAGCACAAGTTGGCCGGAGTCGCGTTATCTCGACTATTTAGCAACCGCAACCAGCGACGACAAAGCGCATGGTTTTGGCGGTATTTCGCGGGTCAGTTATTCGCCCGGCACCGTGACTCACATGTTGAGCAGCTACCCCAACATGTTGGCATGCTTGGATCAGCCGGAACCCGCGCCGTTTGTCCCCGAACCGTTGGTTGAAGGTCGCGCGGTGACGAACAATGAGCGCTTGGCCCTTGAACAATGTGAATGGCGAGTGCTTGGCCCTTTCATGTCGGCGCCCGATGCGGAATTTGCGGCAAGCGTCGAAGGCGATGGCGACGCCGACATCTATGTGCGTCGCGGTCAAGCGCCCGATATGACCACCTTCGATTGCAAATCTGATGGTTCGTCGTCGGTGGAACGTTGTGCGGTGGATGGTGGCGGGCCGATCTATGTTGGGGTCTTTGCAGCAAAAGCTAGCGCGGTTACGGTTGGTCTCGACTATCGCGAAGCAGATTCGCGTAAACCGGCGTGTCTTAACGGCGACATGCCACGCGACGCGGTGTTGGTGAAAGCGGATTGGCATCGATCGCAGTTTGGTGCAGCGATTCCGATTTTCGACACTTCGGGGCCGCGGATGGCGGCAAGGTTGTCAAAAGCTGGCAATTTTTCATGGGGCCCTGGCGATGGCCAAGCCGATCCACCCGCGAGCGACATCTACACGGCGACGTTGCCCAATAACAATACATTTCGCATGGCGGCGTTGCACATCATGACCAAAGAACTCGATCACTGGGTGTGGATCACGTTGTGGTGGTCGGCCACGCCGGATCTTGATTTCGGCGCAGACCGCCCAGCGTCGATTGCGGCCTTGCCAGGGCCGTGGAAGAACTACAAAATGTGCGTGGCCACTGACTTCGTTGAAGCCGACGTAGATCCGCGCGGTGGCATGGCGGGTTCGCTCGGTGACGCGCTGGCTGCGGTGTATCGTGGTGCTAATTCACCGACGTGGTGTAGCAATCCGTATCTTGAACTCGGCGATCTCAACGCCAATACTAACTGCATTGGTTGTCATCAGCATGGTGGCACTGATATCGCGTCGGAAAAAATTCTGCGCGAGATGCCAGCGATGGGATCGACCCGCATGCGCAACAATTTCTTCACTGACTATTTGTGGGCGTTACGCGGTGGTCGTGGCGAAGATGTTACCGCGACGGTAAAAGCCGAAGCCGATTTCTGGGCCGCCGGCGATCCGTAGCGCTTCGGGCCGTAACCGTTTTTGCTAACCACAATCAACCAACGAACCTAGTTGCTGTTCAATTTCGTCAATAATTTCGTTGGCGTCAGCGTTGTTGCCGGCCAGGCCCGAGCCGCAAACCGTCGTCGTTGCATGAATACCATCATCTATCACCGTGACTACGATGCCACCGGCGGGGTCGTGGCGATTCGCCGTGAGCGCGGGTGCCGACACTGCGATCATCGGGCCGATCGGAGGCCCATCGCTGCGATCTTCTGGCGCTAGCCGGATGAGCGAGATGCAGGCGCGGCCAGCCAGGGCGGTGGCAATCGGCCGAGCCAACGCAAATTGCGGAGGCGTGGCGACACTGTTGCGTTGCCAGTTGCGTGGCACTGGTGCGGCTTGCGCAAAATTCATCAAACCTGTCATTAAGGATGCGTTGCTGCGGGTGGCCGCAATGGCGCGCTGGCCGCGCTCGGCAAATTGCGCGAATGTTTCAGCGCGGTAACGCAGCAACGCTGGCACCACTCGACCATGTCGGCCGTTGCGCGGAATGGCAACGGGCACCTGCATGGTCACGACTTGCTCGGGCAGCCGCCGTTGCAGTGCCATGCCAGTTGCAAAGGAGATTTGCAGTGCCCGCGGGGCGGGCGCCTTATGCCGACGCCACGCAACGCCCAACGGCACCGTTGTTGCCATCGGCGGCAAGGCCGGTAAGGCACGCTCAGGTGGTGGCATGGTGGCTGACGTGATGGCCTGCGCGAGTTGCCGAGCGATCAAGGTGTGGCCATAGCCGTCGACCGCAATGTGGCAGGTTGAACAAACCATCCAATCCTCGTACACGCCGATGCCGATGAAGGGGCCGCCGCCTGCGTGCCATCCTCGACGATGCAAGTGCCGCAAATCCTGGTATGGCGATGGGCCAACGACGATGGTGATAAATGGTCGATGTTGCGGCCCTAATGGCGTGAGTAACGTGGTGGCCGTGCGGTCGCGGTGCGGAGCGCCATGTTGGTCAGCACTAATAATTGCAGCGAGCTCGTTGTTGATTGTCTGATCCTGCCTGGCGTCCGGCGCATCGCTTAGTTGCGCGACCCAGGTGCAGTTGCCGATCGCAAATGCAACTTCACGCAGCGGGTTGGCGATCATGTTGACGTCGCCGGCTGACGAGCGTTGCACCCAGCTGGCCAGCGGTTGTTGTTCGAACCGACCATGCAACGCCCGCAAGGTTTGTTGTGCTGCGCGCGCCACAGCGGCAGCGCGGGTACTTACGAGATACGGGCCGGCCCCGATCACTGCAATAAACGTATCGCTCGCTGGTGCGCCATTGGAGGCCAAGTAGCGGGCGTCGGCGCGCTGATTCGGGCGGGCCAGCCCGGCGGCGATCGCAATCAGCCACCAACGCGGATCAGCGTCCGAGAAATCGGCCAATTCGTGTAGTTGCCACCACGCTGACGCAATGCGGTGAAACCGACTTCCCACACAGTCTAATAGCCTGCAGCTCGGGCCGAAATCAATCGGCAAGCGTGTTCGATTCCGTCGCACGGATGACGTTCATGGTGTACGGTCGAGGCAGTTATGAAGCTGCGTAGTTGCTTAGTTGCATTCATTTGTGTTGCTGCTGGTTGTGGCGACGAAGGTCCCGCCCCCGTCGGTAGTGAGTATAATCCCCTCGGCGGCGCCAAAAACATGATGCCGTGGCCATCGATGGTGTACGCCAAAGCGGACACCACGAGTGCAACCGGCTTTCGCATCGACATCCCGCTCAAAGCGATGCCGATAAATGTCGACGCCATCGCAGTGCTACCCGATCCGCTCAATCGTTGGGATGGTTTTTCGCCAACTGGGCCGATTCTCGCTCAGTTTGAAAACGGCGTGTCAGCGGCCGGGCTGCCGAGTTTTAAGGACCCTGAGCCGAGTTTGGCGGCAAACGCGCCGATCGTGTTGCTCAACCTTGATACTGGCGAACGTGCACCCTACTTTGCTGAAGTCGACCAAAATATTTCGGACATCAATGCCCGTGCGTTGATCATTCGTCCGATGGCACGGCTTAAACCTAAATCGCGGTACGCTGTGGCGATCCGTACAACGGTGAAAGCTGCCGACGGCGGCGAGCTGATGATCTCGCCGGCCTTTGCCGCGCTGCGTGATGGCAAGTCGTTTGATCATGCGTTGATGCCAAAACTGACGCCGCGTTACGAGGATATTTTTGCCAAACTCGAAAGCGCTGGTGTAGCCAAAGCGGAGCTTGCTTTGGCCTGGGACTTTGTAACTGCATCCGACGATTTTTTGACGTCAGATCTGCGCAAGATGACGAGTGACGCGCTTGCGGCCATTGGCCCGAATGGCGTCAACATTACGTTTACGCCGCAAGAACAAGCCCCGGCCGCCGCGTATAAGCGTTTGTTGGGCACCTTCAAGTCGCCCGACTTTTTGACGGCTGGCGAAACCGCTGCATCGATCTTGCGTCGCGATGCTACCGGCGCGCCGCAAGCGCAGGGATTTCGCGATGCCAACTTTGCGGCGGTTGTCCCAAACTGTGTAACCACGCAGCCGCTGCCCCGTCCAACGATTGTTTTTGGCCATGGCATCTTTGGCTCGGCCAAAGAATATCTCAACAATGATTTCGTTTTGAGCTTGGCCGAACAACACTGTTTCGTAATCATTGCTGGCGATTTTATCGGCCTCACCAGCCGGCAATTGGAGCTGGTGGTGTTGGCGGTCAATGACATGAATCGCGGCGCGCAAATGACCGAGAAGCTGGCTCAGTCGGTGATCGACTTCATTTCGCTTGAACACGCGGTGCGCAACGTGATGGCGCAGTCGGAAACTTTCAAATTTAATGGCAGTGCCATGATCGATCCAACCAAAACTTTCTACGTCGGTGGCTCGCTCGGCGGCATCATGGGCAACACGCTGATGGCGTATGACCCGTTTCTCATTAATGGCGTGATGGCTGTGCCGGGTGGCGTGTGGTCGATGTTGTTTGAGCGCTCGACGGCGTGGTTGCCGCTGCAGGGAGCTGCACTCGGTGCGTATGAAGATCCTGCCGCGTACCCAATGTTGGTAGCGTTTTTAGGCATGGCGATGGAGCCCTACGATCCAATCACGACGGCGGCGCACTTGCTCAAAGATCCAATGCCGGGCACGCCCGTCAAGCGCATCGTGATGTGGGAAGCGATTGGTGACTGTTTGGTTGGCAACATGACCACCGAAATGGTGGCGCGGGAAATGGGTATCGATTTGCTTGGCCCAACCGTTAAAACTCCTTGGCGAATGACAGCCAAGACGGGCGAATTGACCAACGCATTGTACATTCTCGACGAGAAGCGGCCACCGTGTGGCAATGATACCAATGTGCCACCGTCGGGTGATAACGGTACGCATTCGGGTGTTAACAAACGCCCGGCCTTGTTACGCATGATCGAAAACTTCTTGATCGACGGAAAAATCGTAGCGACCTGCAAGTTGAACAATGTTGCGGTGCCATGTGATTGTTCGACTGGCGCATGTGACTAACTTGCAACCGCCGATGTTCGATGCTGCAAAGTCGCGCTCATAGGCGCGTGGTGGCTTGCTTGCCGGCAACGTATTGGCGGCCGATGGTTTATTGCCGCACGCGGGCGCGTGGGCCATCGACGTAGCGCACCACGTCGTCACATTCTAAGCTTTCAAAATGGCGGATGCTCTCAGCCGGTCCCAAGGCATCGGGACATTGCGCTAAGCATTGATTTTGCGTAGTCGGCGGCGGCGTCGCGCTGCATTCGAGATAGCGGTCGCAGGCACCGGCGCAGGTCCCTGTGTTGGCGCGACCAATTAAGATGGTGCGCAACGCGCAGCCGGTTGAGGATGCGCTCGCTGCACTCATTAACGCTAGCCACGTGAAGCCAAGGCAAATCAGATTGAACCGTGCGCGCACCATCCGTGCACTTTGCCACGTTTGTGGGTCGGTGAGCATGGGCAAACCGAAGTATGGTTGGCCATGGCTCGAAGCAAACGAATCGCAGTGTTAACCAGCGGTGGTGATGCCCCAGGCATGAATGCGGCCATCCGCGCGGCAACCTTAATCGCGCGTGCGGCGGGGGCCGAAGTGTGGGGCATCGAACGTGGCTACCGCGGCCTACTCGACGACGCGTTTGTGCCGCTCGATAGTGGCGATGTTGCTAGCATTTTGCGCGACGGTGGTACCATGCTGGGCTCCGCACGCTGCAAAGAGTTTCACCAGCGTGAGGTCCGCGATATCGCACGCACGCGATTGGCCGAGCGCGGAATCGATGGCCTCATGGTCATCGGTGGAAATGGTTCCCTTACCGGGGCCCTGCATCTAGCGGATCCTGGCGAATTGGGATCGCAAAAACTACAAGTGGTCGGGCTGCCGGCATCGATTGACAACGACCTTGGCCTCACTGGGATGGCGATCGGTGTTGATACCGCGATGAACACGATCGTCGAAGCTGTCGACAAAATCGCCGACACGGCTACGGCGCATGATCGTACGTTCATCATCGAAGTGATGGGCCGCGACTGCGGCTATCTCGCCATGACCTCGGCCATCGCCAGTGGTGCGGATCTGGCGTTGTTCCCCGAAGCTGGTCGGACTGAAGAACAGGTTGTCGCAAGCATCGTTGATACGGTCATCGCAGCGCGGGCGCGGGCGCGTCGAGGCAAACGGGTAATCATCATCAAAGCCGAGGGCGTTGCCATCGCCATCGACAAGCTTAAGACCATGGTGGATGCAGCGCTAGCGGCACGGTCGTCGACCAATAATCCGATCGAAATCGAAACCCGAGTCACGGTGTTGGGCCATGTCGTGCGCGGTGGACGGCCGACCGCGTTTGATCGCTTGCTCGGCTCGCGCTTGGCCAATGCCGGGGTGCGGGCCTTGCTCGATGGCCATTCCCATAAAATGGCGGCCTGGATGCCGCCGGTCGAGTTGCCCGAAGAAATTGCCGCGCGCGCACCGGCCGATCCATACGTGTGGATGGTGGATTTGGCCGCGGTACTAGCCGAGACTGAAAATTTGTTGCAAGGCCGCAGCGCTTTGTCGCGCTGGCGCGCTGGGGTTTTTGATCAGATCGAGGATGCCTTGTTGCTGTAAAACTGCATGCTTTTTAGCGCTAGCGTCGCTATCGTTGGCTAAAGCGCGATACCATGCCAGCGATGTATCAACCTAGCGAGGAAGATCTTCAGCGCTTTTACGAGCGCTCGCCGGTTGGTTTTTACCGGAGCAATTCGGATGGGCGCTTTATTTTCGTCAATCCGGCGATGGTCAAAATTCTTGGCTATGAATCGGCCGATGAACTCAGCCAGTTAAGTATTGGCGACGACATCTATGTTGATGCAAAGGAACGCATCGCGTTGGTTGAGCGATACCGAACCCTCGGGGTCGTCGACGGTGTTAGAGTTCGGTGGCGGCGCAAAGATGGTTCGGCGATAGTCGCGCGGGTCTTTGGCTACGTAGTCAATACGGCGGCCGGGGCTATTTTCGATGCCACGCTGGTCGATGTAACGGAACTCGAATCGACCGAAGCCGCCTTGGCCGCCAAAGCCTTGGAGTTGGAAACCAGCACAGCCACGTTGCGGATGTTGCTGCGGCAGATGCCGGTGTTGTTGTGGACGGTCGATTGCGATTTGCGTATCACTTCGTCGGATGGCGCGATGAAGGCCGTTTTGGGCTACGAGCGGGGGCAATTTCACGGCAAAACATTGTTTGAATTATTTCAAACCGAAGATGCGACGATGTTGCCCATTGCGCGCCATATCGATGCACTCGCGGGCAATATCGTCACCTACGATTTTGAATTTGAAAACAAGAATTTCGTTACCACGATTGCGCCGCAGCTGGATAGCAGTGGGCACGTGGTGGGTGCCATTTCGATTGCGCTTGACGTAACTGGCCACCGGCGCTGGGAAAAGCGCATGGCCGAAGCCCAACGGGCCGAAAGCCTCGGCGTACTAGCAGGGGGCTTGGCCCACGATTTTAACAACCTGCTGGTGGCGATTCTTGGCAACGCGGATCTTGGCTTGCGGGAACTCGCGGCACATGCACCAGCGCGCGGCCCACTTGAAAACGTGCGTGATGCCGCGTTGCGGGCAGCCGAGCTGACCAAACAGTTGTTGTCGTACGCTGGGCGTGGTGCGGTGGCGTCAAGCGAAGTTGATTTGGCCCCAGTGGTAGACGAGCTCGTCCGAATTTTGCAACCGTCGATTCCAGCGCACATTAAAGTCGAAGTTGCGATGCAAGCAGAGTTACCAAAGTTGCGTGCTGATGGGGGGGCGCTGCGCCAAGTGGTGATGAATTTGCTGTCGAACGCGCGTGATGCGATTGGCGCCCACCCTGGTACGATCAAAATTTCTTCCTACGAAGTTCGCGACAGCGGGGAAACCACAGCGCACGACGTGTTGCCGGTGCCTAGCCCAGGCGTGTACGCGGTGCTCGACGTTTCCGACGATGGGCCAGGTATGGCACCAGAGATCCGGAACCGGATTTTTGATCCATTTTTTACCACCAAGCCCACCGGCCATGGCCTGGGACTTGCGTCGGTGATTGGTATCGTGCGCGCCCACAACGGTGCGATTCGCGTGGTGTCAAAACTTGGCGAAGGTACCCAATTTACAATCTTGTGGCCGGTCAAAGGCCGCGGCCGCGCGCCCACGCAAGAGTCGACTGCCGTGCGAGCCCAAAAACGCGCACACGTGTTGGTAATCGACGACGACGAAATGGTGCGCGACGTGCTGGGCCGCATGCTAAGTGACCTTGGGTTCGAAACTAACTGCCAGCCCGATGGCAACGCCGGGATTGCCGCTGTGCAAGTGCAAGCCTATGATGTTGCGATTGTGGACCTGACCATGCCAGGTTTGTCTGGTGCTCCGCTCATTGCCGAATTGCGGCGGTTGCAGCCGCGCATGCCGATTGTAGTGTGCAGTGGCTATGATCGGGATCACAAGGGGCCGATGCAAGTGGATGGCTACCTAGCCAAGCCATTCCGCATCAGTGATCTGGAATCATTAGTTGTCAAAGTGTTGGCGCAACAAGCGCTCACTAGCGCGCCGGCCGGCTAAGGCAGCTGTCGTATACGCAAATATTGGGTCAGTAATTCATTTACAAGTCCTAACTATCGGCAGCTGTCGTATACGAATTCGTCCCAGCCGCCGACGGCGACCCGCCAGCGTGCGGGTTTGCTGGCAGAACTAAAATACGAAAATTCACCGTCAGGACCATGCGGCGCGCCTTGGCTCTCGGCAAGCGCACGAACTTGTTGCATGGTGCAGCGAGGCATCGGCACCACGGTCGTATTGCACTGCACGAACTCATCAACCGCCACACCCTCGCCGGTGTATTCGACGGTAATTTCACAATCTCGGATACTCGCGCTTACTCGACGCGGCGACACAAATTTGAACTTGATGGTGCTCGTGCCGCCTGGTTGCCACCTGCCATCGGCGGGCCAATGCTCTGCGTCGATCCGCATCAGCACGATGTCGTCTTCAAGCTGGCGTGCGCGCGCTTGCGCGTCGGCGTAAAGATTGTGGGGCTGCTTGTAGGTGGTTACCGGTGCGA
>JAGPDK010000120.1 GCA_018057605.1 Kofleriaceae bacterium
GGGTACCCGTACACCACTGCGTGCTCGCCCAGCACGATCAGTTTGCCGTGGCCATAACCGGTGCTCGTCGCTGGCACCGCGTGCGCAACCGCCGACATTGCGCCTACTGCGCTCCACACGAGATCAAATATCGCACCAACTCGTCACCGAGATGCTTGGGGGCACGCGTGAGATCGCGGGCCGCGCGTGTGCCGGTTAACAAACATGCGGTGCGGATCGAATGCGTGGTGCGCTCGATCATTTGCACAACACCGTCAAAACCGCTGGCGCGTTGGGCCCGCAGCATCGGCGCGGCCATGCCGCCGCACGTCGCACCAAGCGCCATCGCACGCGCAATATCGAGCCCATGGCGCATGCCGCCCGATGCAATAACCTCGAAGCCTGCTTGCGCGCACGCCACGGTTGCAACCGCCGTTGGCAAGCCCCAGTCCCAAAATTCCCGACCCAAGGCTTGGTGGTCAGAATCGGCGGCTGCACGTTCGGCTTCGACGGCAATCCAACTGGTGCCACCAGCGCCGGCGACATCGACGGTCGCAACGCCAACCGAACGTAATTGTTTGGCGGCTTGCGGCGACAGGCCACAGCCGGTTTCTTTCACAATGATGGGCACCCGCGCATGTTCAACCAGTTGGGCGATCATCGCCAACACCCCGCAAAAATCGCGATCTCCGTCGGCTTGAATCATTTCTTGGCCAGGATTGAGGTGCACACACATCGCATTGGCGCCGATGCGTTTGGCTAGTTCGCTGACTTTTGCGTGGCCCAACGCCAGCGCTTGCACGCCACCGATGTTGCCAAAAATAACAGCGTCAGGCGCGACATCTCGCATCGTGTAGGTGGTGGTCAACTCGTCGTGCTCGGCCATCGCGCGCTGCGAGCCCAGCCCCAAGGCAATGCCACAGTGCTGCGCCGCCCGAGCCAAATCGCGGTTGATTTGTTGCGCTTCGGCAGTGCCTCCGGTCATGCCAGTGATCACCAATGGCGCGCGTAACTGCTGACCGGCGATGTTGGTCGCCAGGTCAATATCGGCCACGGCGATTTCCGGTAACGCCTGATGTATGAGCGTGACGAGGTCGAGCAGGGTGCCGGTGTTGGCAAAGTTGGCTCGTCCCGATGCTGCGATCTCAATGTGGTCGGCTTTGCGACGAGCAATTGCCGGTTCGACCTTAGCGCTTCCTGCCATGGGACTCTTTTAGCACAGCGTGTCTCAAAATCGAATCATTGGTGCGTCGGTGTGCCACGGCGTTGCTGGCGGTGTTAAAGCGCCATCGGATCGTGTACATTTCGAACATGCGTTTTGCTTCCGTATTGTTGCTTGCCACCGTCGCTGCATGTAGCGGCACGTCCAAAAAATCAACTTCAGCCACCAGTCCTGGCTCGCCGACGGAACCAACCGAACCAGCGCGCTTTATCAAGAAAGTTTCGTTGACCTGGACCTTTCAGAAAAACGGGTCGAGCTCCACGGTGTACTTGGTCACCACCGACGAAACCGGTAAGTCGCGCAGCAATCCAATGGGCGATTATCCAGGTGAGTGCGTCGCGCAAAAATCGACCAGCCGCGCCGTCGTCGTCGCAGCGTGCAAAAGCGGTGAAGTTGGTATCGAGCTACATGTATTTCCCAATAATGGTGAATTGATCGTGCTCAAGGTACCCGTTGCCGACGGCGCAGCGCCTGATCCAATGTCAGGCACGCGCTTGCAGTCGATTCCGGTCCCGGCTGACGCTAAGATCGAAGCTGGCTAGTGATTGTATAAAGGACTTGCCCAATGCTGGTCACTTGAGAATAAACGTACCAACTTTTTGCACAAGGATGGCGTACTCGGGGACCACGAGCGACGGCCCTCCGACGACGGCCCTCCGCGCGTTACCGGCATCGCGCATGCGTCTGCGGTGGAAGTCGAAGCGGTGCTCGACATCGCGCGTTGCAGTTGCTTCGATGGCGTCAACGATCGCGCGGCCAGTGCCATGGCAGGGCGGGTTGTGGCGATGACCACGGTGTTGGTGCGCGGTCAGTGAGGCTCGGTGTCCGTCGTCGGTGGTCGGACGTCCGTGGTCCGCGTAGGCAACCAAAATTACTGAGGGTTTCGTGCGAGTGGGCTTTCGTGATCAGCATTGGGAGCGGGACTGGATGTTTTCGTCATGCAAAACCAAGCGCAGGTAGGGTGCCAACGTATGTGGGGCATTGCATGACGGCTAGGAGTTGGCGTACTGCGTGAGCGTGCGCATGGACGAAAACAGCCGACGGACCAGGATGGCGCGGACCAGCGAACGCTGCGGTGCGGGACTGACGCGTTGCGATGATCGAGCGCGGTGGTCCGAGTCCGAGTTGGCGTTACAGTGTAGATTGAAACGTTCAAGAAAATTAATCTGACGCGCCCACGTGACCAGCATGGGGGACTTACCCGCTTACCCGTGCCTTCGGCCGACAATCCGTCGCCGGCATTCAATCCACCGCATGCAATCGATGGTACGCACATCCGCTACTTCGTCGGCTGTGCCAGCCAATCCACGAGTAAGCGATTAAACTCGACGGGTTGCTCGATCGTTACCCAGTGGCCAGTCGGCATTGCATGGACTGCGCTGCCTTGCCGTGCGGCGATGGTGTCGAGCCAGCTCTGCGTGTGGAACATAAACGGCTTGTTGCGACCGTAAAAATACAGCATCGGACAGTGTGGCGCGAAGCTAACAGCGTTGCGAAAGCCGCCACTCAGTTGCATGACATACGGGTAATTTTGTTGGGCACCCAGCGACGCTGCTGGCGCCGGGGCCCGCAACGCGCGCGCCATCATGCGGGTCATGCCCGTGCCAATCCGACCAAGAGAGTGGGCCATCGCCAACCAGCCTTGGTACCCACCGATCATCAGCTTGGCCTTGAGGCTTAACGATTTTACAAAACTCGGCGCAAACGTATCGCCGACATCAATGCCAATGACCCGGGCGACACGCTGCGGGTGGCGTGCCGCAAACTGATAGCCAAACACACAGCCCCAATCATGCAACAGCAAGGTAACCGGCGCATCGGGGCTTACAGCGTCGATGATTTCGCCAAATAAGGCGACCATCTGGTCCAAAGTAACCGGCCGCGCCGGTTGCGACACCTCATAGCCGGGCAGGGAGAAGCGCACGCAGCGATACGTGTTGGCCAGCGCTGTTACCTGTGCATCCCACAACCGATAGGTATCGGGCCACCCGTGAATCATCACCACCGTCGCGACTGCGTCGTTGGGGCCTGCAACGTACACATCAATTCCTTGCACCTGTAACGTGGTCTGCATAGTCGCCTTCGCTAACGCGTGGAGTGGAGGCCCGACGGTACCGCGTTGCCGTGACCGCCGCCAGCGCGCTACAGTCGGGCCGGCATCATGCATCGAATCTACAAGATGAGTTTCGCAAGTGTGTACCCGTTGTATGTCGCTAAAGCCGAGAAGAAAGGCCGCACCAAAGCCGACGTCGATACCATCATCTACTGGCTAACTGGTTACAGTGCGAAATCTTTCGCTGCGCTGCTTGACGACAAAGTCGATGTTGCGACGTTTTTCGCACAAGCCCCGCAGCTCAACCCGTTGCGCAAACTCATTACGGGTGTGGTTTGTGGTGTGCGGGTCGAAGAGGTCGAAGAACCGACCATGCGCGAAATTCGCTGCTTGGACAAATTGATCGACGAGTTGGCGAAAGGCAAAACGATGGCGAAGATTCTGCGTACACCGTGACGTTACTTACCGTCGAGGATCGCTTTGCACGCCTACGCCTAAGCGCTCCAAGATGAAAAAGTTGGTGGCGATCCGGGCTGGGCCTACCGCGTAAAACGCTTTGCCCAAGTACAGATCTTGATTGTCGGCATCGACTTGAATCAAGTAGTCGCGTAAGCCTGCGGAGGGGGCGAGTTTAGGGTTGCCACCGCGGCCATAATTGAGCAGTACCGCGTGCAGGTATTTGTTCTCTTTGCTCGCGGCGTCGACGGGCGCAACTTGATAAAAGCCAAATCGTTTAGGCGCGAATGCCGAAGGCAGAAAGTTCCACGACTCGGTGAGGCCGTTTTGTGCAACCGGGCAGTTGTAGCCCATGACCAGGCCGCCACCAGCGTCGAAGAAACCTTTGACAAACTTCTTGATACCAGCGAGCCGTGCCCAACCTGGCACGTTGATGCCGCGGAACTCCCATCCGATCAACGCTTCGAGGGCGGGCATGGAGCCTTGTAAAAACACTTTTTCAAGCTGGGTGTTATTCATCGCTTCGAGTTCTAAAACGCGAGGCGATGGGGTGGTGCGCAACGTGCTCGGGTCGGGCGCATGCCAATGCGACGCGGCGGCGGTAACGGTGGCCGGACTGGCTTGAGCATTCATGACAGGAGGGTCCTTGCGTTGTCGATAATATGGCCGGCACTGCGCGTCGCGAGCGCCATAATTGTTTCCATCGGGTTCACGCCAATGGGCGTCGGGAACGTCGAAGCATCGGCGATCATTAAGCGCTCGGTGTCGTGCACCAAGCCGTAGCCGTTGGTCACCGCGCGTGAACGATCTGCACCCATGGCCGCGGTGCCCATCATGTGTACCGTGAATAGCTCAAGCACACTTTTGGGGATGGGCTGGGCAAACAGCTTGCGAATGTCATCGGCGCTGTGTAGTTCGGGACCGCCGTCGAACACCGGCAAGATGCGTTTGGCACCCGCGGCAAACAGCAGCTCGGCAAGCAGGGCCACGCCTTGTTTGAGATTCTCCGCGTCAAAATCGTTGAGTTGATAGAACGCTTGTGGGCGACCGTTGACGGTGCGCACCGAGCCGAGTGAGGTGTCTTCGAGCAGCATGCCGGTGACCATCATTTTGTCATACAGCTTCATCACCTCGCCCAACGCTGCGCCGCGCATGCCCATCGACATCGCAACCATGCCGGGGGGCACGTTCACCGCTGCGAAAATGAGGCCTTTTTCGTGGAACTCGCGCACTTGAAACGCTTGATGCACGCCTTCCCAGCCGCGCACCGGCTGGTCGAAGATTGCCACCACTTTGGTGTTGGGGTGCAAACTCAAATTGCGGCCCAATTGACCTGAGGGCGAGACCACGCCTGATCGCGCTAGCAGTGCCGGGGTATGAATGGCGCCGCACGACGACACCACCAATTTGGCTCGCACGGTCAGCTTCGGGCCGCGGCGGCCATCGGGGCGTACAATGCGGGCTTGCACTCCGACCGCGCGTTTACCTTCGAAGATAATTTTTTCGGCGCGGGCGTCAGCGTAGATTTGCGCCCCAAAATGCAAGGCGCGTGGCACGTACGTCACCAACGCACTTTGTTTGGCGCCGGTCGGGCAGCCAAACGCACAGTTGTTTGAGCCGACACAATGCAACTGATTGCGCAAGTTTGGAATTACCTTCCAGCCTTTTGCTTCCGCACCTTTTTTCAGTAACTTATTGTCCAAGCCAATCGAGTCTTCATCTTGATACGCCACGTTGATGCGTTGTTCGACGCGGGCAAAGTAGCTTTCCATCTCGCTGGCCCGAATCTCGTCGATGCCAGCCTCGCGATACCAGCGATCCAAGATGCGCTCAGGGGTCCGCCACGACATGCCACCATTGATGACCGTCGAGCCGCCGACCACGCGGCCTTCTTGAAACATGACCGGCGGATTGCCCAACGCCAGCGTTGCGCCACCATCGCGGTACAACTGCCGCACGGCTGCCGATGCGTTGGCGGTGAAATCGCGGGTCGAATAATAGCCACCTTCTTCGACGACGATCACGTCGGCTCCAGCTTCAGCTAATTCCGCTGCCATGGTGGCGCCGCCCGCGCCCGAGCCAACTACCACCACGTCGCAGTCGATGACGGCATCGGCGGTAACTTCGCTGCCAGCGATGACGCCACGCGGCCGGTTGTGGGTTTCTACGGCGTCACGCAAAATTGCTTGGGCCGCCGTCATCTGCGTCGGCCTTTCGCGGGTGCGTCGACCACGGCTGAACGGGCAAGGGTCACGCCCGGCCGCAACGGATCGGCCGCGATAATTTCAACCGCGCGCTTGGCGATGGCATCTTGAAACATCGTCAAGCGACGTTTGGTGACTTGGTCGATCCACGCCGCGGGCGTGTAGCCAATCGCTGCTTGCACAGTTGGGTGTTCGTAGTAGCCAAGATTGAGCAGTTGCATAAACGCTTTACCAAGTTGGCGATGCATGGGCGTTGGGCCATGCAGCCAGGTGTCAAAATACCGGGTGCCGTCGGTAACGTTTAATTGGTGCGCGCGTTTGCCTCGGCGTGGGCCAAAGGCAATAGCCCCGAGATCGTAGGTAATGATGCCAGCGACCAGGCCCTGGCGTACAACTGACGGCAGCGCTGCCATCATGTCGCCCATGTGGTTGGCAATATCGTCGACGATGCCCAACTCGGCGGCTTGTGGCGGGCACACTACGCCGATCAAGTGGTGCACGACGCGGCGCACCACGGTGCCATGTTGATAGCCGCTCATGACATTTTCTCCAGGATTTTGATCATGGCGTCATCGTGCCGCTGCAAATAGGCCGCCCAAAGGTCATAGGCGTCACCAGATTTTCCAGCGTCGACCAAGTCGAAAAATGCCGAGTAGGTAGCGACATAGTCCGCTGGTACTTGAATCGCAAAATGAATCGAATCGACCATATTGAACCAAATGTCGGAGATCCGGTTTAACAACCACAAGCCAGGAATGAAGCCGGCGGATTCAACAATGCAGCGCATCACTTCAAAATCTTCACGCGGAAATAGGCGTGGTTGATCGCGAACCGCCCAGGCCCGCGCCATGGCCGCCCGCGCCGGCGTGGACGCATGCGGCGGAATACGGTTCGCGGTTTGCTTGATGACTTCGAGCACCAAGGCTCGGCGCAGCGAAAACAAATCGTGCAGCATCCGAGTCACCGATGGTTGGCCCGGCCCGGGCTTGCCGTACTTGACGTAGGCTGGAATCACTTCAAGGGACCAGTCGCGATATGCCTTCACCATCACGCCTGAGCCGCGCCGGGGTTCCACCAAATTCCATTCACCAAGCCGGCGCAGGGCTTCGCGTAGGGTCGGTCGGCTGGCGCCCATTTGCCGCGCCAGTTCGCGTTCGGCTGGCAACCGCGAGCCCGCTTGATGCACGCCCTTGAGGATGTCAGCGAGCAGTTTTTCAAACACTGTATCGATTGCTGTGAGTTGTGCAGACAGGGCAGGCGCCATGAGTTACTTGCCTTACGTAGGTGGTCTACCAATTGGTAAGGCCAATTCTGCAATGTGTCAAGGGCTAAAATTTAGCCAGCATTTTCAGGTGATTACGCGAGCCGAGTCGTCATTCAGCGGCGGCCGGCGTGGCGCGGCGGATTTTGCGAGTCGCTGGTGTTGGCGCTGCGCAATAGGCTCATGGTGACGGTGCACACCTTCTTTTCGCACGACAACAGCAGCTGATCGTCGGCGTTGATGTTGAGCGCGTATGCTGCGCCTTTCGCGATTTCGGTCGCTTCAACGCCAGGATACTGAGCTTTATACCACGCGACGATCGGCGCGATTTTGTCAGTGGCAACCGCGAACACATAGGTAAAACGGCCGCGTTTGCCACCGCGCTGCGTTGGTGCGGCGGACGCGATGGCATCAAAGCGTAACGAGCTATGGAGCATCACGCCGAGTTGGGCTTCGGTCGGTGCGTGGGCCGCGAAAAACGTTTGCCAATCGGTTACGGTCGAATTGCGGTAATCAATGGTCCATTGCCGCGGCAGTGGGGTTGCAACCGCCGAGCGCGGCACGATCTGTTGCGGCACAAAGCCGCCTGGCGGGCAGATGCTGCGCCGAGGCTGTGCGCTGGTACCGACGGCGGTTTCGACAAAACGAAAATCCATCGTGCACACCACTTCTTCCGTGGTGTCACAACTCACGGTCAGTTGCGAACGTGCGTTTTCGCCCAGCCGGAAATCACTGCGTGGCCGATCATAGGCAACGCCGTTGTCGACAGGGACCAACTTCTGATCAAAAAAGAATTGGCCAACTTCGCGCTGCGACCGACCACGCAACGTGAACCGGTAGTTGCGCAAGCCACCGCCGGTCTTGTCGGCGTACCAACTTGCAAACTGCGCCACGGTGTACGCTGCATCGAGGGTGGTACCCTTGGGTAAGGCAATTCCACCGAGAGATTCGGCGGTCGGCGTTTTTTTAAAACAGGCGCGCCACAGTGCCGTTGTATCGCTTGGCTTGGTCACTTTGGCTGGCGGCTTGTTATCCGAGCTCAGCGGCGGCGCTGCGATTGCAGGTGCGACCGTTGCCAGCGAGAGTGCCATCAACCCTACTGTTGTAGCCACCGTCCCGAATTTATCCATGTGCGGCAAGCGTAGCACGTTGCGGGTTTGGCGGAGCCTGCGCTTCGCGTTGCGAGATCGATGGCATCAATTGCTGAAACTAACTGTCATTACGGGCAGGTGGGCTTGACGGCAATGCAAATGGGGCCATACCTTTCGAATATGACCAAGGCCAAGCCTGGGGGCGAGCAACCGGTGGAAATACCGGATCAGCTTCCCATTTTACCGTTACGCAATTCTGTGCTTTTCCCGGGGTCCATTATCCCCATCGATGTTGGCCGCCGTAAATCGGTGCGTCTCGTCGAAGATGCCATCGCGAAAGAACGTCCGGTCATCGGTATTCTGACGCAGAAAGATGCCCGTACCGAAGACCCAGCATCAGGCGATTTATACCTCACGGGTTGCGCTGCGCGCATTCTCAAGGTCATCAAGCTCGCCAAAGACAACTTCTCGGTGATTCTCCAAGGCGTGTCGCGTTTCGAAGTCACTGGCTTTGATGGCGCCGAGCCGTTCCTCACCGCCAACGTCAAATCAGTGCCCGATCCGACCACGTCGGATGTGGAACTCGACGCGTTGGTGATGAACTTAAAAGACATCGCCAAGCGCGTTGTCAAGCTCATGCCTGAGTTGCCCAAGGAAGCCGGCGCGCTGGTCGACAGCGTCTCGGAAGCCGGGCACCTGGCCGACTTGATCACCAGCAACTTGGAACTCGAAGTCGGCGAGAAACAAGACGTGCTCGAAACGTTTGATCTCAAGACCCGGGTTCGCAAAGTCCTGCAATTCTTGTCGCGGCAGCTTGAAGTGTTGAAGGTGCGCGAGCGCATCAACACCCAAGTGCAAGAGGAAATGGGCCGCAATCAACGCGAATACGTGTTGCGCCAACAACTCAAAGCGATCAAAGAAGAGCTCGGCGAGTTGGATGATTCGGGCGGTGACCTCGACGAGTTTGCCGAAAAAATCACCAAAGCCAAATTGCCTGAAGAAGCCGAGAAGGTGGCCAAAAAGCAACTCGACCGCCTCAAAGGCATGCAGCCGTCGTCAGCGGAATACACGGTTACGCGGACCTACCTTGAATGGTTAGTTGAGTTGCCTTGGTCGATTTCCACCGACGATCACATCGAACTGTCCGAAGTGCGCAAATGCCTTGACGAAGATCATTACGATCTCGACAAGGTCAAAAAACGCATCATCGAATACATGGCCGTGCGCAAACTCAAGGCTGACAAAAAAGGCCCGATTTTGTGTTTGGCTGGCCCACCAGGCGTCGGTAAAACCTCGCTCGGTCGTTCGGTTGCCCGCGCGATTGGTCGTAAGTTTGGTCGCATCTCCCTCGGTGGTGTGCGCGATGAAGCGGAAATCCGCGGCCATCGCCGTACCTACGTGGGCTCGCTACCAGGCCGCATCATCCAAGGCATCAAGAAGGCTGGCACCAACAACCCGGTATTCGTCCTCGACGAACTCGATAAGTTGGGCCACGACTTCCGTGGTGATCCATCGTCAGCGTTGCTTGAGGTCCTCGACCCAGAGCAAAACTCGTCGTTCTCGGATCACTATTTGGAAGTCACCTTTGACTTGTCTAAGGTGATGTTCATTGCGACTGCGAATCAGCTCGACACCATCCCATGGGCGTTGCGCGATCGTCTCGAAATCATTGAACTGCCGGGTTACACGCGGCAGGAAAAGAAACAGATTTCGCGCAAATTCCTGGTGCCGAAGCAACTCGACGATCACGGTCTGGGCAAAGATCCAGCAACTGCGCTCGCCGAGATCACCGACGACGGTATCTTTGAAGTCATCGACGCCTACACACGCGAAGCCGGGGTCCGTAATCTTGAGCGCGAGCTCGGGTCGGTATGCCGTGCGGTTGCTGTCAAGGTGGCCGAAGGCAAAGCCAAGGACCATGAAGTTATCGACGCAGCTATGGTGCGCGAAATTTTGGGGCCGGAGAAATACGTCAGCGAAGTTGCGGATCGCACCAGCGAACCAGGTGTTTGCACCGGGTTGGCATGGACGGCCGTCGGTGGCGACATTCTCTTCATCGAAGCGACCAAAATGCCTGGTAAAGGCAAACTGATCCTCACCGGTCAGTTGGGCGATGTGATGAAAGAATCCGTTACTGCTGCGTTGTCGTTTGTCCGCGGTCGCGCTGCGGCACTTGGGTTGGATCCAGGCTCATTCCTCGACAACGTTGACTTGCACGTTCACGTGCCAGCCGGCGCAGTGCCGAAGGATGGTCCGTCGGCCGGTGTCACGATGTACACGGCGTTGGTGTCGTTGCTCACGGGCGTGCCGATTCGTCCCGATGTTGCGATGACTGGCGAAATCACCTTGCGTGGCAACGTGCTGCAAATTGGTGGTCTCAAGGAGAAGCTGCTTGCAGCTCACCGGGCAGGCATCAAGCGCGTCATCATTCCAGATCGCAACATGAAGGATCTGATCGACGTTCCCGACGAAGTGAAAAATGCCATCGAGATCTTTGGCGTCAAGCGCATGGATGAAGTCCTTGCCCTTGCGTTGAAGGACCCGCCACCGTCGATCTTGGCGTTGGCGGCTGCCGCAAAAGCCGAATCCCAACCAGCCGCGTAGCGCTGGGCAGCCGGATCCGGACGTACCGCCGTTGCTCGCTCGTCACGTACGGGGCGCGTCGCGCGGGGTGACCGGATCCGGACGTACGTCCGGGGCTCGCTCGTCGCGTACGGGAAGTACGCTCCTCGCTGTGCTCCGGGCGTGCGCCCGGCTGCGGCCACCCGGCGCAACGCGCTTAGGTGCGCAATGTTTTGTTACGCCGCGTAACGCTGCGGCCACCCGGCGCAACGCGGCCGTGGCGCGGGCACGGTTTCGTATGGGACGTCCCCACAGTTTAGTCAAGCGAGCAGGATCGGTTGGCTTGCGCTGCGGCGAGGGTGACGGCACAATCGCGCGATGAAAATCGCTTTTGTGTTGGTGGCCATGTTGTCGACGGCAGCGTTTGCAGGTGGGGGCGCGCAGCGCACGGTGGGCGGCGAGGATGTTGTCCCGATGTGGCAATGCGAAACGCCGGAGCAGACGGTGCGAGTCAACGATTGTCGTCGGCAATGCAGCGTCGACCGCGAGGTGAAGCGGCCGGCCTGTATCGCGACGGCGCGGACCTGTCGTGCGGCCTGCGCGACTGATGACGTGTGCCGCCGCAATTGTGAAGCCACGGCCAACCAATGCCTCAACGATAACGAACGTAACGCCAACGTGTGCGCCGATGCCTGTGTCACCAGGGGTGGTTGCAAGTTGTAGTTCGGCTGGACAGCGGTGCTCGGTTCAACGCGAATCAGGGTCGGCACACGCGAATCTTCTGCCAATTCGCAGGGCTAAGCCTTGACGAGCAGCAGATGCGTACTTAGGTTTCGCTGCAACTGCCACCGTGGCAAAACAGCAATCTAAGGTATCAACATCATGGGCAAAATCATCGGAATCGACCTCGGCACCACGAACTCTTGTGTCGCGATCATGGAGGGCAAAGAGCCCAAGGTAATCGCAAACGAAGAAGGCCACCGCCTGACCCCGTCAGTGGTTGCATTCGATGACAAGGGCGAAGTGCTCGTCGGGCAAATTGCT
>JAGPDK010000596.1 GCA_018057605.1 Kofleriaceae bacterium
CGGTGTTTCGAAACGTTCGGCCACCCGCATTGTGCAAGCGCGTGACGGTGGCGATAAAACTTTTGGCACTGCCGATGACAAATTGTTTGCTGACATCCAAGCGGTAGATGCGGTGCCTTACGTTGGCCCGGCCACCATCAAAGCGTTGGTCGATTCAGTTGCAGATCAATGTGCGACGCCAGCGGACATCTTCGCTGAAGCCCGGGATGTAAACAAAGCCGTCATCAAGTTTCCGGTTGGCACGCCAGCACCGGCAAACTATGCGTATCCAAACGGTGGCGAATTCTCGCTCAGTGGCACCGAGTTTTGGCAGAAATGGGAAGGTGGCCAAAACCCAACGTACTCGTACAGCGCTGGTAGCGAAGCTGGCAAATTGTGTATGCAAGCGTCGGCAATTCGCTTTGAAGCGATTATGAAAGACGCACCAGCGGATTTGAAAAAACTCAACGCTGACAGTAACTGGTCGGGTTCATTTTTTAACTGGAACGATGATTATTTCCAAGCCAGCCGCGACGGTGGCCAAGCGACGCTTTGGGCATGGCGCACCAGCCTCATCAAATGGATCAGCGTGACCCACAAAGATGGTAGCTGCGAGCTGCCAACCTTAGAAATTGTAAAACGCGCGGCCGTCAATTGTTTGGCAACCGCGGCACGCGCCGCCAAAGAAATTCAAGGCTGCCAAGATTAGCCTCAAGCGTTTTTGTGTAGGGTTAGCGGCTATCGATTTGCAAGCACCTCGACAGGGCCTTCGGTTACGGTGAGATGCCACGGTCGGGTTGGTGTCCGCGGTGCTAGCAACGAAACCGTTGGCAGCACGGTGGCGATCAAGAGTAACCCAACGAACACTAGGTCCCGCCAACCATCTTTTGCATGCCGCGCTGAAATATGCGAAAGCGATCCCATACAGTTCCTCCGGTTTGAAGAAAAGTCCCCAGTTTCACGCTACCGAAATAGTGGAATGCAAGTCACTACAATTGTGACGTTGCCTGCCGCGCGCCCGAAATTTCCGGTTACATGTCGTGGCAAAACGCGACAGCTGCCTACATCCGGCGAGGATGTTGCCACGTTGACGCAGCGCAACGCAGCAAACCACCTTCGCTTTGGCAAAGCGTTGAAGCTGCTGAGCGCACAAACGTTTTTGCGCATGGATGGCGTACTCGGGACCACGGATGACGGCACTCCGCCGACGGACCGCTGCGTTTTTCCGTTCGCACTGCGGCTGGTTGCGCGGATAGGTGAATGGTGTGGGTGGACCGGCAGGGGCGACGGCGAGTGAACGGTTGGCTCACAGCGGCTCCGGACGGGGCGACTTGGAGGTTGAACGAGTGCGCTGCGGCTGGCCGCGCGGCCGCGGAGGTTGGTGCTCGCGCGTTGCCTGATGCGCCGCCGTCGCGTCGCGGGTGGATGGCGGTAGGTGATAGTGACGATTGGCTTTGCGCGCTGTTTGCGATCGGCTGGTGGGTCGGCTTGCGCATGCCGAACTTGAATTGGCGATAGTTGCCGGTGCGAATGCGCTGATTGGCATCGGGGGCGTGCACGGTTCTGCGTCCGAGTTTCGGACTTTAATTGAAATAGGAATATTTTTTCGATTTATGTTGACGTGATTTTTTGGACAAGAATATTCATGTCAGCGATCAGCGTACAAATGGCTAGTGCAACGCCGCCGTGTTCGCGACACGAATCGATCGTCGGCGTTGGTGAATTTTCTTTATCTCGTTGACACTTCGCAGCGCAGTGAGCCAATCACAGCGTTGAAAAAGCAGGTGATAGAGTTGCCTTATGATGCAAGGTGCAAAGGTGAAGGTGGCCATCGACGTCGATGCGTTGGGTGATCAAATCGCCGAAATGTCAGCGCATATCGACGCTGCGATGCATCGGTTGTTAACGGCGATTCGCGAATTCGATAGTGCTGCCGGCTGGCATGTGCAAGGCGCGTTGTCGTGTGCACATTGGTTGGCGTGGCGGGTTGGCTGGGATTTGCGCACAGCACGCGAGCGGGTGCGGGTTGCACGCAAGTTGGCAGAGTTGCCGCTGGTCGACGAGCAATTGCGCCTTGGTGCGATGTCGTATTCGCAGGCCAGGGCGATTACGCGGGTGGCGACGGCTGAAAAGGAGGAACTCTGGGTCGCATACGCTAAACGCATGCCGGCGTCGCAGCTGGAAAACTTGTGCCGTTCGTATCAAAACGTGCAGGCGTATGATCAAGCGCACGGGGCGGAGGCCGGCGCAATGGCGGCGGCACAAGTTGCAGCGCAGCGCACGGTCACTCGGCGAACCCTCGACAACGGCATGGTGAAGTTTGAAGTGGTACTGCCCAGCGATGAAGCGGCGATCGTTTGGGCAGCGCTAAACGCTGCGACTGCTAAAGCAAGTGCGGAACCGACTCCCGCTGAACCGACGCCCGCGGAGCCGACTTCCGCAGAACCGCCAACTGCAAATGCACCAACGACGGCCGACCGAGGCCGGCAGCGCGCCGATGCGTTCATGGACATTATTCAGGATCGCGTGCGAGGAAACCGCCCGCAGCGCACGCCGATCGAAATCATTATCACCGTGCCGCACGGCGGCTTGCACGGTTCATCGGAACCGGCGGATCTGGCCATGATGGCCGATGGCGAAATTATCGCCGCTTCCACCGCGCGCCGTTTGTGCTGCGACGCTGGGGTCGTGGTTGCCCACGTCGACGCCCACGGCGTTCCACTTTCTGTCGGCCGCAAAACCCGGACGATTCTAGCCGCAATCAAGCGGGCATTGTTGCTGCGCGACCGCACTTGCCGTTTTCCGGGTTGCACGCATAGCCGCTACGTCGACGGTCATCACATCGAGCACTGGGCTAATGGTGGCGAAACGGCGTTGTCGAATCTCATGCTGTTATGTAGTGCTCACCACACGCTGCTGCACGAAGGCGGCTGCCGGGTCGAAGCCAATGCCAATGGCTGGAATTTTTACGACCATCGTAATCGTCTCATCGAGGCACAACCAGCTCGCACAACTTGGAACAACGGTAGCGCGCGACGTGGCCTCGCAGCGCTACGTGAGGCCCATGCTGCGCTCGCCATCACGGCCAACACCAACGCATCAAAATGGACCGGCGAAGCGATCGACTACGCGAGGTGCATCGACTACTTGGTGTGACGCGCGGCGGTCTGGCATGCGGTCAACAGCAGAGATTTGGGCGTTGGTAAACCCGCGGAACTATGTATTGGTCGGTTCTGTGTAGTGCGCAAGACCGTCGTACCCCCGCCCGCCCATCTGTTCCCCGATACCTGAATTTGTTATGGTTGGCCGGCGGTAACCCACGCATCAATGAGCCCGGCCACGCGGGCCCGTTCGCCGGTTGACAGTGGCGCTCCGGCCGGCATGGCACCTGAACGAATCCGATCGGCGGCGCAGGCGCC
>JAGPDK010000597.1 GCA_018057605.1 Kofleriaceae bacterium
TGACTGTGGTGGGTCGCGGCGGAGTTGCCCCGTAAAAAGCGACGGTTGCAGTCAATGGCAGGCCCCAGCACGGCAAAACAATCTTTCGGTTCATGCCCAGTAAACGCAGGCTCGCGACGAAATTCGCAAGGCCGGGCCGGGCCATGGTCGATCCGCCGGCCAATGACTACGCCGGCTAGTTCGGTAGCCATAAAAAAAGCGATCCCGGATCCAATGATTCCAGCTACCTAGGCCAAGTCTACGTTGGTCCGCATCATGCATTTGCCCGCTACATGCGCTCATTAACCTCCATTAGCTTAGCCCTTATTTCGATCTCGACGTTGGCCATTGGCTGCGCATCGCAGGACGACGCTGCTGACGATGATTTTGCCAGCGAGACGGACCTCAATCCTGAAGACTCCAAAGCTGACGGCGGCACCAAGTACGATAGTTACTATACGGTTGAAGGCATTCAAGCCGCCGGTAGCATCGGCAGCAATCCACCGGTGCGCTACGTCATGCGCCGCGCCAACGCATCCAAAACCACCTGCGCTGATGGCTCGCGTCGCGAAGGCTGCGCCGTGACAACCCTCGATTTCTCGGCGATTCAATTCGCGGAAACCCAAGAGCGCGGCTTGCGCGGCACACTGAGCCAAAAGATCAACAACGGCGAAATTGCGCTGATGGTGCGTGGCAAATTGTTGTCGGATAAATTCGTCGCAACCGAAGTGTGGCAACAAGAAGCTGACCTGGATGGCGTGCCAAATCGTGGCGCATATGGCGTTGCCGTCAAGATCAAAGACAGTGGCATCCGCTGCATCACCACGCCCTGCCCGGGCCTGCGCGAAGACAAACTTAATTCGGCAACCTCCGGCACCTTGAATCGCATGCAGTTGCCAACCGAAGAACTGACCTACCGCGCGTACGACGCTGTGTACGAAAGCGCCGACGGTATTATGATCATTGGCTACAAGAAAACCGTTCGGGGCGAGCGCCTGCGCGACGCCAACGCGGTGTTCTTCAAAATCGGCGAATAACTCACCACGCTGTACCTACGACTGCTACGCCGACCCCCGTCGGCGTTTTGCATTTTCGGAACATCAGGCTGCGCCACCAGCGCGCCGGCATGCGGCACGCCGGCTTCCGACGGAACCATGGCCAACGTTTGATTATTCAAGTAAATCATTGAATACTTGAACAATGCCAACAGCCCATCGCCACTTCAAAGACCAGATCTACCAACAGGTGGCGCGAGTTAGCAAAGCAGTGGCAGCACCCAAACGGCTCGAATTACTCGACCTCGTCTGCCAAGGACCTCGCACCGTCGAAGACTTGGCGCGGCAAGCCGAAATTTCGGTAGCCAACGCTTCACAGCACTTGCGCATCTTGCGCGCAGCGCAGCTGGTGCACGCCGACAAAAAGGGCCTCTTCGTCGAGTATCGCGTGGCCGATGCCCAGGTCTGTACATTTTATGTGGCGCTGCGCCAGCTCGCCGAAGCCCGCTTGGCCGAAGTGGAACAAGTAACGCATGCGTATTTCGAAAAGCGTGGCGAACTCGAAGGCGTCGCCAGCGACGAGTTAGTGCGCCGGGTAAAAAGTGGCGCGGTCACGGTGCTCGATGTTCGACCGGCTAGCGAATATCGCGCAGGACATATCCCCGGTGCGATTTCGATTCCGGTCGGCGAGTTGGCGGCCCGACTCAAAGAACTGCCCAAACAGCGGACCATCGTGGCCTATTGCCGCGGCCCCTACTGCGTGATGGCCGGTGATGCCGTCGTGTTGTTGCGCAAACGTGGCTTTGCCGCCGAACGCTTAAAACACGGCGTTGCCGATTGGCGTGCCCGAGGCTGGCGGGTAGCAACCGTGGCCCACAAAAATGTGCGACCGTGATGCGTACGGCCCCGCAACCAACCGCCGCGAGTGGTGACGCATGAAACCGATCCAACTCGGCCTGCGCAACAACCTTGGCCAATTCATCTTGTTGGTTGTCGTCAACGCCTTTGTCGGCGCCATGGTTGGGATGGAGCGGACGATTTTGCCGGCGCTGGCCGAACACGATTTTCATCGCACCGCTAAAACTGCGGTGCTGTCATTTATCGTGGTCTTTGGCATTAGCAAAGCCCTCACCAACTACGTAGCTGGCCGCATGGCCGAATCGTTCGGCCGCAAGCACATCTTGATCGCAGGCTGGCTCATCGCTGCGCCGGTGCCATTTTTGTTAATGCATGCACCGACGTGGGGCTGGATCTTGTTTGCCAACGCCCTGCTCGGCATCAGCCAGGGCTTTACCTGGTCGATGACGGTGGTGATGAAAATCGACCTCGCTGGCCCGTCGAAACGCGGCTTCGCCATGGGGCTCAACGAATTTGCAGGATACTTTGCCGTCGCGGGGAGTGCGCTGGCCACCGGTTATATCGCGGCCCACTACGGCTTGCGGCCTGCACCTTTTTATCTTGGCGTAGCGTACGTCGCGCTGGGCTTGCCGCTCTCGATATTCGCGGTGCGTGAAACCAAAGATCATGTGATTGCCGAAGCGCGCTTGCATGCCGCGCAAGCTTCGACCGTCGAAGCCAACGTTGCGAACCCAGCCGCCGACCCAGCATCAAGTCATCCGACCCAACGCGAAATTTTTTGGCGAACCACCCTGCGCGATCGCGAATTATCGAGCGTGACCCAAGCCGGCTTGGTCAACAATCTCAACGACGGCATGGCCTGGGGTTTATTCCCGCTGTTGTTTGCATCGGCCCACATGGACCTCGGCCAAATCGGCACGCTGGCGGCGATGTATCCTGCCACATGGGGAATGGCGCAATTATTCACCGGCGCGTGGTCGGACCGAGTGGGCCGCAAATGGCTCATTGCCGCTGGCATGTGGGTCCAGGCTGCCGGCATCGCAGCGGTGATTGTCGCCCATGGCTTTTGGGGCTTTGCCACCGGTGCAATCTTGCTCGGCCTAGGCACGGCCATGGTGTATCCGACGCTGCTCGCTGCCATCGGCGATGTTGCCCATCCTCGTTGGCGGGCCTCGGCCGTGGGCGTGTACCGACTGTGGCGCGACCTCGGTTACGCGTTCGGTGCGCTGTTGGCAGGTGTTACGGCCGACGCCTTTGGACTACCCATCGCTATGTGGCTGGTCGCGGCACTAACGTTTCCATCAGGTACAATCATCGCGGTGCGCATGCGTGAAACGTTACGGAAAAACCCCAACCTATGAATCAAGATCCACCGATTTATCTCGACCACAATGCGACAACCCCGGTGCTGCCTGAAGTCGTCGACGCGATGTTACCGTTTTTGCGCGAACACTTCGGCAATCCGTCGAGCAGTCATAGCTTTGGGCAACGCACCCGCCATGCTATTGCCCACGCCCGCGACCAGGTGGCACAGTTGCTCGGCTGTGACGCCGACGAAATCA
>JAGPDK010000121.1 GCA_018057605.1 Kofleriaceae bacterium
GCAGCCGGCCGCCCGGCCAACCGGCCGGCCGGCCGCCGGCCGCGCAACCGGGGGGCAGCCGGCCGCGCAACCGGGTGTCAGCCGCCCGCGCAACCGGGTGTCAGCCGCCCGCGCAGCCGGCCGCCCGCGCAGCCGGCCGCCCGCGCAGCCGGCAACCGCGCATTGCCATACAAGTCATCAGACGCAAAAAAGCCCGCCGAAGCGGGCTGGTGTGCGTCAGCGGCAGCTATGCCGTGACTCGTGTTCCGTGCTTATTCAGCCGACAGCGTCATTGGGAACGCTGGGCGGAAGAAGTGGCGCATTTCGGCTTTGAGACCAGACGAAACTGGGCCACCAAGCAGTGGGTGCGCGTCCAATGGTCGGCAACCTTGGTTGTATGCTTCGTCCATCGCTGGGTCAGCATTCATTGGCAACAGGTTGCACTTCTTGAGTGGCATCATGGTTTGCGATGAGGTGTATTTGTTCCAATCCAAGCACACGCCGAGGTTGCTGTACTTGCTTTCGGTGACCATGCCAGCGTCGTCAACTTCCATGAACCAGCCGTAGATGCAGTCTTTACCAACGGCTTGGCGATCAGCGCAGGTCGACGCAACGTTAGGGATTTTGAGACCACCTTGGTTAGCGACGTTGCCCATGTAGGTGTCGGCTGGATTGCAAAGCGCCGAGCAAATCGATTTCATGGTGCCGGTACCAGCCGACAGACCTGGGAAAAACCCTGGTGCGCAGCTGTTAATGAAGATGCGGGTGCCCAAGACGAAATCTTGGATGCCTTCTTTGGCGCCCGAGCCAGCGCAGCTCCAACGCGACTTGGTGCCGCCGCCGTCAGCCCAAAAGCCGTAGCAACCGCGGCTTGGGTAACCAGTTGGCAGACCTGGAACATTGGTGATCATGGTGTCGAGCGTGCCTTTGCAGTTGGCTTCGCCGCTACCGTCAACCGTGTTGCGCAACGGGTCACAGGTTGGGTCGCAAACGCCAGCCTTGGCTGCTTCGCCTTGATTGCTGAACGTATTGACGTAGTTGGCGCAAGCGAGGTTCTCACCACACAACGGCGCGCCGCCGTTTGGATCGCAAACCGTCTTACACACGCCGCTGTTGCAGTACAGTCCCTTGCCGCAGTTGTCGGAACCAGTTGGCATCATGCCGCCGGTGCCAACCATACATGCCGCGCCGAGTGCTCCTGCCGTTGCTGATACCGGCGCACATGCAACGCGACCGGTTGCGTCCTCGCCCGTCCATAGATCAATAACCCAGGTGCATTTTTCGTTGGCTTGGCATCCGGTGTCGGCCAAGACGTTACAAACGTCGCCGCCACCGCCATCAACGCCACCGTCAGTGATAATGATTTTGCCATCGACGTTTGATTTGCCGCCGCCACCGCAGGCAGCGAGAATCCCAAAAAGGGCACCTAGTACTAGTTTCTTCATATTCGAACTCCTGTTTTTCTATTGCGTTGGTGACGGACTAATTTACGACAATCATGAGCAGCGACAAAAATCAATTCTTGGGAATATCTTCAGTATTGACTTCGGTCCGTTACCCAAAAGTTGCCGGAACCTACTTAGGAAGGTGCTCTTGGTCAAGCGAAATTCCGCCTGTCCTGTTCATCGCCGATCCTAAACGATTCCGCGATGACAAAAATCACGAAACTCGGTGACTCTGGCTAACAGCGCACCAAGCAGTGATACGCAGAAGTAGCAACCGAACGAGTTTTGCTCGCCTCTACCTACGGTGCATGTGGCGCGAGGACTACTCCTGCTGCGCCGCAGGTTGCTTGCAGTTGTCGTCGATGCACCTGAGCCATCCCACTCCATAATGCGCTGGCCGCAGCTATATCAACACGCCGACATGCAGCGGCCAAGGCCCATCCTCGTTGGAGATCCCGCAGCGCCAGACCAGCGACATCTTTGACTACCGGCACGGCCGCAGGGTCGCCGCGATCTTCGTCTTTAGCCTCAGCTAGCGCCAACGCATAGATATCGGACGCTTTCACGTTTCGACGGATAGCCGCGCTGGCCGTTTCGATGTGGGCCAAGACGATTGCTTCAAGCATGGGGAACGATTTCGCGCCCACCACGGGAACACCATTAAAAAACATGGTGGGCGTGCCATCAATGCCCAAGGCCAAGCCGGCCGCTGCATCGGCACGGACCGCATCACGATGCCGCCGATCATTTAAAGCAGTGCGAAAGTTTGGCAAACCCAACCCAGCTGCCATGGCCACCTGCTCCAACTCAGGACGGGACAGCCCGCCCTTATTCAAGAGGTGCAAAAACAACGCGTCATGAAAATCCCAAAATTTGCCTTGAACCCCGGCTTCGACCGCAGCTTCGGAGGCCAAACTGCCGTTGCGATGAAACACCATGGGCAAATGTCGAAAAACCAAGCGGACGTGGCTCGGCATTTTGCTTCGCAACTTGGCTAACACTGGCGCCGCTCGCGCGCAGAACGGACACTCAAAATCACTCCAAACCACAATCGTAACCAACGCATCGGCCGGCCCCTGTTGATGTCCGGGCAAGCCCAGCCCTACCTTATAGCCTGTCGCGCCATCGAGTTCGAAGCCGGCCCCGGCCTGCTCTGGGCCGGCGACATCGGCGTGGCTTTTGCCTGGGTTGGTCAACACACCGTACAATTCTGCAGCCGTGGTGCCATCGCGCAACGCCGCCGCCGCGCGAGCCAACTCAGGTTCAATTACCGCAACAAAATCGTGCAATGAAGCCGCACCGTTTACCACGCGTCCGTTGATAAAGAACGTTGGCGTGCCCGACACGCCGAGCGCCTGCGCCGCAGCTTCATCGGCTCGCACAGCGGCGCGGAATCGGCCGTCATCTATATCTTTGCGAAACTGTGGCACATCGAGCCCGAGCGCTTGTGCCAGCAGTTCAACATCGATGCGGTCGACGCGGCCACGCAGTTCATACAACCGGTCGCGCATCGCACCATACCGGCCTTGGGCGTGCGCAGCGAGGGCTGCCTCGGCAGCCAAAATGTTATCGGTATCAAGCGGCAGCGATCGGTGCACCCAACGGATGGCATTGGGATACAATAATTGCAATTGCCGCAACGTGTATTGCACCCGCACGCAGTAGCCGCAGGCGAAATCAGAAAATTCGACGATGGTGATCGGTGCCTCGCGCGGCCCCTGTTGCGGACTCGCACCGAGCGCAACACGATAAACTGAGGCCGGATCAAACGAGGCCTTGGCCGACGCTGGCGGCGTCCACGTCAGCAGCCCGATTGCCAGCACCGCAACGCACAACAGCCGGTGAAATCGCAATGCACTCAAGACGCCCCCCCGACCAGCGCGGCGGCATCACGCAACAACGCGGTTGCCAGCTGCAAGCCCCGGCCGGCGCCATGGCCAATAATCGTCAACTGGCGGCCGGCCTCAATGTGATGCAGTTGCAATTCAAGATACGACGCTGGCATCACCTCGAACTTATCGGCCCATTCAACAAAGCTCACGCCGCGCCGGTCACCAAGTATGTCGTCGAGGCCAAGCGCGGGCAACTCGCTGGCCCGCTCCAAGCGATACAAATCTATATGCCAAATTAAAAGATTCCGACCGGCGTATTCATGGACCAACGCATAACTTGGGCTGCTCGCGGTAGCTACACCGAGCGCTGCAACGGTGCTGCTCACCAGCGTGGTTTTGCCTGCACCCAAATCGCCTACCAGCGCGACGGCATCGCCAGGCATCAATAACTTCGCCAATGCTGCGCCGACTGCGTACGTCGCGGTTTCGTCATGAAGCGGCAATGTGCCGACCGTTGGCATGGCCCTGACGTTGCGCCCGCAGCGGCTCCAAGTGCAAGCGCGGCAACAGTGTTTCGCACCTTGCTCGCAACCGCCGCGCTGGGGTATGGAAGCGCATGATCATCCCGCCACATGGAGCAACCTTGCAACGGCGCAGGGCATCGCTCGGCGTGTTCATTGCCGTGGTTGGCGCACTGAGCACCATCGGCTCGGTCGGCAGCGTCGGTTGCCGCGACAAAAACGGCCCGCCCCGCCCGCTGCAACCGCCAATCCTCGACAAGGTTTCGGCCCTGCGTCCCGGCATGGCAGCCGAGCACGTGCCGGTTGCGAACTACAAGATCGACGTGCGCTTCGAACCCGCGCAACACGTACTGACGGCGACGCAAACCCTGCACTGGACCAACAGTGGTGCAAGCGCCGTCGACATGCTGCCGTTTCACTTGTACCTCAACGCATTCAAAAATGACCAATCGTTATTCATGGAGTCGTCGGGCCGGCAACTACGCGGCGTGCAAGCCGGCGCCACCGCTGGCAGTTGGGGCTACATCACGCTTGAATCGGTGCAAGTTGCAGGCAGTGAGCTGCTCACCAAACTTCGTTATCCAGGGCCCGGCGAAGATCGCACCGTAGTTGAAGTGCCGTTGAGCGCACCGGTTGCGCCAGGTGCCGCTATCGATGTGACCATGCGTTTTTCAGCGCAGCTACCTGAAGTATTCGCGCGCACCGGTTATTGGCACGACTTTCACATGATTGGCCAGTGGTTTCCCAAAATCGGAGTTCGCGTCGGCACGCCCGGCTTTGAACAATGGGATTGCGTACCGTTCCACGGCAATTCAGAATTCTTCGCCGACTTTGGGACGTACGACGTCACAATCACCGCACCGACGAGTTACGCCATCGCCGCAACCGGTGTGCTTACCGAGGTCAAAGATTCCACGGACGGGTGGCGTACCCACACCTTCAACGCCCAAGCTGTTCACGATTTTGCCTGGATGGCCGATCCTTTCATGCTGGTGTTGCGTGCCGATGCGCAACTTGAATCCGGCAGTGTTGAGGTGCGGGTTTGGTATCGGCCCGAACAACTCGCGTACGCCCGTCGCCACCTAAGTGCCGCCGTCGGCACGGTTGAGCTGCTAAGCAAGATGCTGGTGCCGTATCCGTATTCAGTGCTCACCGTCATCGATCCACCACCGGAAGCCGCCGACAGCGCAGGCGGTATGGAGTACGCCACGTTGGTAACAACTGCAGGCGATCACGCCTTGGCGCGCCGCGGCTTACGATTACCGGAATACACCACCGTGCATGAAGTGGGGCATCAATGGTTTCAAGGCATCTTGGCCTCGAACGAACACAACGAAGCCTGGCTCGACGAAGGCCTCAATGAATGGGTCGACGGCCATGTGATGACCAAAATTTTTGGCGACGGCAACAATGCCATTGATTGGATGAGTTGGCGTGCCGATGCCACCGCCCTGCGCCGCGCGATGTTGTCACCTGAAGCCAGCCTTGCGCCGATCGTGACCACCTCCGATGCGTTCATGAACTTTGACAACTATGCCTCGGTGACCTACGGCAACACCATGGTTGCCATGATGACATTGGAAAAGCTGGTCGGCTCCGACAAATTTGTCGCGGCCATGAAACAGTACGCACAAACGTGGGCCTTCAAACATCCCACCGGCTCGGATTTTTTTGCGAGTCTGCGCGCGTCGCTCGGCGAATTGGATTGGTTTATCGGGCCGGCGTTCCTGCACAACGCGACGGTCGAGCTGAGCGTCAAAAAGGCCAGCTGCACCCCGCTGTCACCACCGCGCGGCGTATTTGATGACGGTAAAGGCCACCGCGTCATTAACGCAAGCGATGCGCCCAGCACCGGCACATTTACCTGTGAGGTGCTGCTAGCGAATCGCGGTGCCCTGCCCGTGCCGGTCGATATCGACATCGAATTTGCCGACCACACCGTCGAGCATTTTACCTGGCCAGCCCGCACCGGCAATTGGCATCGGTTCACGGTTGAACGCAACTCGCCCATCGCAGTGGTGCACCTGGATCCCGACAACAAAATCGTGATGGATGCACCATTTGACAATTGGATTCGCAAAAACGGCGACGCGAGTTCGGCGTTTCGCGCCAGCGCACGCGTGGCCTTTTGGGCGCAAACGTTGATGCAAGTGGTGGGTTTATGAAGGCGACCTCAACAATGCGTCTGGCCGACTTGGTCGCAGCGGGGTGGCGCGGCTGCGCGCGTTACACCGGCACGTTATTAAGTGTGTTTGTCACGCAAAGTTTGGTGGCGTTGATCTGTTTGATCACCGTCGCGCAAGTGTTGGCTTCGGTATTTTCGCATCGGCCGCTGTTCGATGAAGGCGTGCGCGGTGATCTCATTGCCCTAGTGTGGGCGACCCGGCACGGTGCGAGTGCGTTGATAGCATCAGTGTGGTTGGTGATCGGTGTCGCACTAATGTGGTCGATGTCGAGTTGGTTTTTAGTTGGCGGCATCAACGCTGTGTTGCTCAAGAATCCGCAAGGCCGTGCGGCGACCGCGCAACAATTTGGCGCCGGTGGCAGCAACACGTTCTTGGCGTACGGCGTGATCACGTTGCTGACGGTGCCGTTTCTGGTGCTGGTGCTTTTTGTTTTTGGCATCACGGCTGGCGTTGCCATTCCTCGCATGCAGTACGCACTTACCGTGCCGCAGCTGATTGCGCCGCTGGCGCTGGCACTGTTACCTGCGTTGATTTTGTTAGCGGTAACCTGGACGATTGTAGATTACGCGCGCATCGATCTAACGCGGCATCGCAATTCCCATGCGCTTGGGCCGTTCGCTGCCTATCTGCGGGCGGTGCGGTTTGTGATAACTCATCCCCTGACCATCGGCCACACGCTGCTGGGTTGGTTAATTTGGTTGGGTATTGGGATTGGTTATAGCTACATCGCCTACGGCCATCCGATGCTCGGTGCCGATGGAGCGGTGACATTGTATGTCATTCGCCTTGGCGTGCAGTTGTTTCGCATGGCGGTCAAATTCGGTGTGATTGCCGGGCAAGTGCAGCTTAGCCAACAATGCCCAGCGCCAATCCGCGCGCCAGCAGATGAAGCGGCCGCGGCGCTGTAAATAAACTGGGTCGAACTTTGAGCGCAAGTAACGACTTGTGGTGTAGTTGGGTATGTCCACCGTCACCTTGCAAGAACCTCTCGCGAGCCTGCTCAAAGGCGCAACCTTCGCCGAAACCGCTGACATCGTCGGACCGACCATGCTGCGGGTACAGTTTGGCTCAGCGTTTGTGCTCGTGGGCACCGCCGGTACGGCGCTCATCGCGGTGGCCCCGATGTTCCGCAACGCGCCCCCAACCCAAGTCAGCGAATTTTGG
This sequence comes from Kofleriaceae bacterium, assembly GCA_018057605.1. Lineage (GTDB taxonomy): Bacteria > Myxococcota_A > Polyangia > Haliangiales > Haliangiaceae > JABFXX01. Next base: position 7,128 of record JAGPDK010000121.1, read on the forward strand.
CACAAGCTGTTGCAGCTCAATGCCGAGATGGGCGGTGTCGCGGCTTTCGCCGTGCAAGCCGATGGCTGGATCATCCTGCACACCGGCCGACCCTTGCGCGGCATCGACGCCGGCGAGTTTTCCGCATTGGTCACCGCGGTTGGCCGCTTTGCCGATGACTACGACGACAAACTCGATCTTGAATTTTTCGGCGGCAACGGCCGCATCGCCCCAGCGGCGGAGTAATGCGAAGTGTCGGCGTCAGCTCGCTGCGCGGGGCCCCTCGGTACTGATCATTGAACTCGGGTTCCTCGTTTAGTTGTAAATGCTGGTCACGTAAGCGCAATTGCACGAAACTCTCCGTAATTTTGGGTGCGTACCCGGACCACGGACGTCCGACCACCGACGACGCACACCGAGCCTACCACCGCGCACCAAAGCCGTGGGCATCGCCGCAACTGGTCTTGTGAGGGCACTGCACCGTGCCTTCAAAGCGTCACCTATGTCGGGAGGCTGGAATGTCACCTATGTACCAGGGCTGCACCATGGGCGGTGGCTGAGCAGGCGTACGCAAAGTCATATGAACGGCCAAGTGAACGGCCGGGTGAACGGCCGGCGCACAGAGGCGCCGGAGGGGGCGAAGTGGAGCTTGAGCGAGTGCGCTGCGGCTGGCCGCGCGGCCGCGTAGGTTGGTGCTCGCGCGTTGCCTGATGCGCCGCCGTCGCGTCGCGGGTGGATGGCGGTAGGTGATAGAGACGATTGGCTTTGCGCGCGGTTTGCGAACGGCTGGTGGGTCGGCCGGCGCATGCCGAACTTGAATTGGCGATAGTTGTCGATTTGAATGGGCCGGCAGACATTGGGGGCGTGCACGGATGTACGTCCGGGCTTCGGACATAACTTTGTTTTGAAACAGAAAAAATATTCTTTTTGATTTGTGTTGACGTACGGTGACTCAGCGAAGTCTCGACAACGGCATGGTGAAGTTTGCAGTTGTGCTAGCGAGCGACGCAGCGGCGATCGTTTGGGCGGCGCGTAGTGCTGCAATGGACTCATCGAGCGCGGAACCGACTCCCGCAGAACCGCCGGCGGCGGAACCGACTGCCGCTGAGCCGTCTCCCGCTGAACCTCTACCCGCTAAACCGCCAACTGCAAATGCACCAACGACTGCCGACCGAGGCCAGCAGCGTGCTGATGCGTTCATGACGATCATTCAAGATCGCTTGCGCGGAAATCGCCCCCAGCGCACGCCGGTTGAAATCATCCTCACCGTGCCGCACGCCGGCCTGCACGGTTCTGCAGAACCGTCGGATCTTGCCATGATGGCCGACGGCGAAATTATCGCGGCGACAACCGCGCGACGCTTTTGCTGTGACGCTGGCGTGGTGGTTGCCCACGTCGACGCGCAAGGCGTGCCGCTGTCGGTCGGCCGCAAAACTCGCACAATTCCAGCCGCAATCAAGCGTGCACTACTGCTGCGCGATCGTACTTGCCGTTTTCCGGGTTGCACGCACAGCCGCTACGTCGATGGCCATCACATCGAGCACTGGGCCAACGGTGGCAAAACTGCGCTGTCAAATCTCATGCTGTTGTGTAGCGCTCACCCTACGCTGCTGCACGAAAGCGGCTGTCGCCCAAATTTGGAGCGACCGGCGAACGCGGGGCGCGGGGTCGAAGCCAACGGTGCCAATGGCTGGAACTTTTTTCATCGTAACCGTGTCATCGACGCACAACCAGCTCGCCCAACATCAAGCGACGTTGGCCAGCGGCGTGGCCTCGCAGCGTTACACAACGCTCACGCCGAACTCGCCACCACGCCGTCCACGAACACATCGCAATGGACTGACGAACCGATCGACTATGCGAGGTGCATCGACTAGTTGATGTGAGGCGCGGCGGTCGAGCATGTGGTCAACGGCAGCGACGCAGGCATTGCGTTAACCTACGGAATGATCATCGACCAGGTGACGAGTGCGCAGCCGGGCATGGTCCCTCGATGATCAACGCTTCACTTACGAACCGGAAAGCCCCGGTCGCGCAGCAGCGCATCGACTTTAGCGTCGCGGCCACGGAACTTACGATAGCCTTCGGCCGAATCGATGGTGTTACCAACCGACATCACGTTGTCGTACAGGCGTTTGGCAACACCAGGATCGAACGCATTGCCGGTTTCGGTGAAGGCTTCAAACGCATCACGCGCCAACACTTCGGCCCAGATATAGCCGTAATAACCAGCGGCATACCCATCGCCAGAAAACACGTGGCCAAATTGCGGAATCCGGTGACGCATCACAATTTCCGTTGGCATGCCTAGCGCTTTGAGCGTTTTGGTTTCAAATGCTTTGGGATCAATTGGGGTTTCGCCCGCCAAGTGAAGTTTCATGTCGACGATTGCGCTCGACAGGCCTTCCACCGACGAAAAGCCGGTGTTGAACGTGCCGGCATTTTTGAGCTTGGCCACCAGCGCGACAGGAATGACCTGGCCCTTGGCGTTTTTCAAAAATTGCTGTTGAACTTCAACCGTTGACAACCAGCCTTCATTGACTTGCGAAGGGAACTCCACATGATCGCGCATGGTGTTGGTGCCCGACAGCGTCGGGTACGTCACGTTGGAGTTGAGGCCGTGCAAAGCGTGGCCAAATTCATGAAACATCGTGCGCGCGTCAGACCATGAGATGGTCGCCGCTTCACCCGGTGCAGCTTTGATGAAGTTCGAGTTATTGGAAACAATCGTCGGCACATCGCCGATCATCTTTTGCTGATCGCGCATCGAGTTCATCCAAGCACCCGAGCGTTTGCCTGGCCGCGCGTACGGATCAAAGTACCAAAGGCCGATGTGCCGGGAGTTGGTATTTTTAACTTGATACACGCGGACGTCAGGATGAAAGACCGGCACGCCTTTGAGTTCGACAAAGGTAAAGCCGTAAATCTCGGTCGCCACCCAGAACATGGCCTCGCGTAGATTCTCCACTTGCAAGTACGGTTTGACTTCGTTCATGTCGAGATCAAACTTGGCTTTGCGCAGTTTTTCCGCGTAGAAGCGGTAATCCCACGGTGCCAGCTTGAAGGTGGCTTTGCCTTGCTCGGCGTCGATGACCTTTTGCATGTCCGCGACGTCGCGCTTGACCGCGGCCACCGCCGGCTTCCACACTTGCATCATCAGCGCCATGGCCTTTTTCGGATCTTTGGCCATCGTGTCGAGCAAATGCAAATGGGCGTAGGTTGGGCTGCCCAGCAGCTTGGCGCGTTTAGCCCGCACCAACAAAATCTCGGAGACAACTTTGTTGTTATCGTTGGCGTCGCCGTTGTCACCACGCAGCGTGAACAACTTAAATGCGCGCTCGCGCAATCCGCGATTGGCGGCGTAGGTCAGCACTGGCTCCATCGCCGAGCGCGTGTTAGCAAACATCCATTTGCCAGGCGCCTGTTTTTTGTCGGCCAAACCGGCAGCCGCCGCGATTTGCTCAGGCGATAAGCCAGCGAGGTCTTCTTTTTTATCGACCGTGAGCACCGCCGCTTCGTCGGCCAGTTGATGCTGACTGAAGGTGGTGTACAGCGCGGCAAGCCGTTGATTGTAGCCACCCAGCGTGGTCTTTTGCTCAGCATTGAGCATAGCGCCCTGCTGTTTGAAACTGTTCCAGTAATACCAAATTAAGCGCTGTTGCTCTGGCGTCAACGTAGCTTTGGCTGGCGAGTTGTAGACCGCTTCAATGCGTTTCCACAGCGCCGAATTTTGCACAATTTTGTCGCTGAGTTCAGCCAGCTTGGGAGCCATCTCGGTTTCTACCGCTTCGACCTCTGGCGACGACAACGAGCTCGACCAAATGCCAAAATAAACATTCACGCGATACAGCGTTTGCCCGGCCCGTTCCAGCGCTTCGATGGTATTGGCCAACGTTGGCGGTTCGGCGTTGTTTGCAATAGCATCGATTTCACTCAGGTTTTCCGCCATCGCGGTTTGGTATGCACCGGTAAAGTCAGCAACTTTCACTTTGTCAAAAGCTGGCATGCCACCGAAATCGCCGCGCCACACTTGCAGCAGTGGGTTGGCCGCAGGATCCGCTTTGCCAGGCGGCTTAGGGTCAACTGGCTTGCTGCCAGGGACGGCGGCAGAGCCGGTACCCTCGGTGTCCGGGGTCGCCGCAACCGGCGCTTTGGCATTTTTTGAAGGCGAGCCGCAACCACCGCCCACAACTAAACTAGCTGAAAAAACAAGATGAGAAAGTCGTCGCATGCGTAACCTCTGACCGCAGCCAAACACGAACCAGGGTTGCAGTCAAACCCCAGCCGCCACCCTACGACTCGCACGTGACGAAACCGCAGGTTAGCCAAACTTGCTCGCAGCGGACCAGCCAGCGTCGCGTTGCCACAGCAACTGCGGTGACCGTTCGGGGTGGGCTGCACTCCATGCGTCGAGCACCGCACGCGCTTGGCCATCTTCAACTGCAAACCAGTGAAAAATTCGTTTGCTTTCGAACGTTTCGCGGCCAAAAAACACCGCGTGATGGCCCAGCGATGCAGTCAACGCGTCTTCGAGCGCTGCTAATTGTTCGCCTTCGGCCGCAGCAGGCAACCCATGCTCATTCGGCGCAAGAATAGCTACGGTGAGTTGAGCGTGCATCACGTACAACAGATAGTCGACGCGCTTGCAGGCAAAATTGACGGCTGCAAATACTGGCAAGCCACTTGGCAAAACGCCGCGCAGCACAGCATAGCGC
>JAGPDK010000598.1 GCA_018057605.1 Kofleriaceae bacterium
CAACCGTATCTCAGCGCCGCCGCCCCGGCCTGGCTCGATGCTTTGCACGTACAACTGCGCGCGCCTGGCATTGCGCCACATTCGGCCGAATCAATTTCGGCGTGTGCCGAACACATTCACCATGTCGCTGACCCAGGCAAACGTGAACTGCTGCGCACCATCGCAGCCGCGCTGCAAACCGTGACGCCCGGCCACCGCACCGTAGTCAACCTCGATGACCTGTCCGGCACGATCAATGCCGATGAAGTTGCCCGTAGCCTTGGCGAATTGACGCGCCGCAATTGGGGCGTGTCCGCCAAGCTGCGCGGCCACCGCCTCACCGTGTGGCGCGGCGACCGTTTTCGTCGACGATTTTGGCGCATTGCCCATGAGTTACGCAATCCGTTGCCCAACAAGCGCCAAGCATTTTGGCACACCATCGGCCGGACCTTTCCAGGCCCGATGCGCGCCCATCCCGGGCTGCTCGACGAAGCAACTGCTACCACGGTACCCGGTGAGCGCGTCACCGTTGATAGTGAAGGTTCATGGGGCCGGCACCTGCCGCCCGTCGACGACGCGTTAGATGCCGCGACTGCCACTCATCCCATTACCGTGGCTTCAAGCTACGGCCTCACCACGTTGCAACCGCCGGCCTCGCGCTGGCAGCGCATGCGCAACCGCGTGGTATTAGCTTGGCGCTACCGTGAACTTGCAGCCACGCGACTGTCGTCGTTAGGCACCTACCGCGACCGCTTTCGGCGACGCTATGTCGAAGAATTGCGCCAACGCTATGGCGTCACCGTGTCGTTCACCCCGCATGAACGCAATCACGATGCGCCGATTCCGCGCGACGTCGCCGATCTTTTTGAAGCCACCACCATAACTATCGCCGAATCAAGTCAAGAAGCATCACCGTCGCCCACGGCGCTAGCTGCCGGCGCCGATGCAGCGGCAGCCACCGCGACCCTGGCCCTCGCGGTACCGATTGTCGATGGCGCGGCAGATTGGTTGCGCAACAACGAAACCTACTTGCGTTCGTCGACGCAAAACTCGCAAGCCGCCCTGGTCGCGTTTGGCATTGGCATGACTGCTCTATTTTTTGGCCGCGCCTGGCAAAAGCGCCGGCAAGTTGACAAGGCCCGCGCGGGTATCCCGATGACCATCGGCGGCTGGGGCACCCGCGGCAAATCCGGCACCGAGCGCCTCAAAGCTGGCATGTTTGACGGCCTCGGCTTCGACGTATTTGTCAAAACCACCGGCTGTGAAGCCATGTTCATTCATAGCGCACCGATGCAGCAGCCGGTCGAAATTTTTATCTATCGCCCCTACGACAAAGCCACGATCTGGGAGCAAAAGTCGGTGCTCGAACTCGCGGCGCGGTTCCGCACCCAAGTCATGATGTGGGAATGCATGGCGCTCAACCCCAAGTATGTGCAGTTGTTACAGCACGAATGGATGAACGACGATGTTGTGACGCTCACCAACTGTTACCCCGATCATGAAGACATCCAAGGCCCTGCTGGCTTCAACGTGGCCCAAGTCATCACCGAATTTATTCCAACCAAATCGACGCTAATCACCAGCGAAGCAACGTATCTACCGATGTTCGAACAAGTTGCAGCAAGCCGCGGCACTACGATGTACACCGTCGGCGAACGCGAGGCTGAGCTCATCGGCGACGATGCGCTGAATCTTTTTCCGTATCGCGAACATCCACGCAACATTGCGCTGGTCACGCGCATGGCCGAGCACCTCGACATCGAAACCGACTTAGCGCGCCTGACCATGGCGCAATACGTGGTGCCTGATCTCGGCGTGCTCAAAGCCTACCCGCCGGCCACCGTGCGCGGTCGCAAGCTGACCTTTGTATGTGGCAACTCGGCCAATGAGCGCACCGGCTTTATCAATAATTGGCGGCGCATGAAACTCGACCGGCTCGATCTCGACGCTGACCCGGACAAGCTAGTGATCACCGTCGTCAACAATCGCGCCGATCGCATTTCGCGCTCCGAGGTATTCGCTCGCATTTTGGTGCGCGACGTCGCCTTCGATCGTCACGTGCTCATCGGCACCAACCTCGAAGGGCTGCAAGGCTTTCTCGCCACTGCCCTCGACACCTATCTTATCGAGCAAAGTTTGGTCGAAGCCGACGAACTCAAAGCTGGCGACATTGCCCCCGCCGTCGCCACCCGCATCGCTCGCGAATTTGGCAACCTGCGCATCCCACGCCCGGTCGCTGGCGAGATCTTGCGCCGACTGCAACTGTTTGGCCGCGCCGTAAATCTCACGCTCGACGACAACCAACGGGCCAGCTTAACCGCACGACTCGACGCACTTTTCACCGCAACTGGTACCTTCGATTTTGCCGCCGTGCGTGCCGCGACCGAAGCCGACACCGCCCTCAAGCAAGCGCTGACCGATGCGTTAGTCGAAGCCCCAGATGCCGCAGCCAGCCTAGGCAATGAAAGCCTCGATGCGGCGACCCTCGACGACATCATTAACCACTTGCTGTTCGATATTGCCCGCATGCAAATCCGCGCCCGGCTCGAAGCCGCCGCGCGCGCGATGTTTGCTACTGCCGATCAAACTGCGCGGCAACGTTTTGTCGATGATTTTAAAGCCGCGTACCGCGCCATGTTTATGTCGCAAATCATCGTGATCGAAGATGCCGGTGCCTCCGGTGATCAGATTATCGATCGCTGTGCCCGCTGTGTACCGCCGGGTTGCGATGTCGTGCTTATGGGCACCCAAAACATCAAAGGCACCGGCCTCGACTTCGTGTATCGCTGGTTGGCCATGGACAAAGTTATGGTCTGTCTTAAAGATATTGATCACCCTCGGGCCGAGCGCCGCGGCGCGGCCATGGCCGAGCTCGAATCATTCGAAGACTACGGCATGATCGACACCGGCCTATTGCGCGCGGTGTTAGCCAAGCCTGCGCCTGACTACATCAGCGACGACGATCGCGCAGCGCGCACCCGCATTGCGGCAAAAGCTGATGCTATTTGGCAGAAGCGCCGCGCGGCGTTGATCGAGCAAACCAAAGCTGGCTGGCTCGACCGCGTCGCCAACTTTGCCGAAGGCGCGCTCGACTGGGGCGACTCGGTGCGCCGTGCGCGCGGTGCGAAACAAATCCTCGACGATTTGGTCGCGCAGCGCATGACCCACGCCAAGGCTTCGGTCGAAATGCGCAAACTGGTCGGCCGCGTTAAGGGTGGGTGGTTGGCGAAGTCGCTTAAGAAGCGCAGTGGCGGGTAGAAGTTGCTGGGGAGGTGGCGGTGGGTCGCGGGGTGATTGACGGGTGGGTGAACGGTCGGCTCACCGAGGATCCGGAGGGCGAAACGTGGAGCTTGCACGAAAGCGCTGCGGCTGGCCGCTCGGCCGCGGAGGTTGGTGC
>JAGPDK010000122.1:0-6927 GCA_018057605.1 Kofleriaceae bacterium
CTATGGTCCGCACCGCACACCGGCTCCGCGCCCAGGCACGCCGCCGCCGCGGTGGGTAGGCATTCCACGCAAACGTCCCCCACCGTATCGCACACCGCCGTGGCGCCGGTGCATTTGCTCGGCTCCGCCTTGCAGCCCGTCGGCGGGCCGTCGAGTGCTGCGTCGACGAGGTCCATGCAATTATTATTGGGGGCGCCATCGCAGAAGTTCGAAGATTGGCTGCTAAAGAATGAACAGCCAGCGCCCAAGGTCAACACCATTACCGCGGAAATATATTTTGTAGTCATAACTAAAAAGTCCTTTCTAGAAACCATGAATCAGGCCAACCACAGCACCGCCATCAACCGGCGCAACCAACGGGGTGGTGGCGGCGTTGGAATCGCGCAACAACAAATAACTACCGATCGCGGCCGCGAGCAGGCCGGTCCCCATCAAAATGCCACCGGGTAACAAAGTCGTGCGATACGTGCGAGGCTGCGGTTCGCCGCGTGGCGCCACGGGGTCTTTTTCATTGAGCAGCATCAGCACGCCGCCCGAAATAATCGCAGCACCGCCAAACCCCACGAGCAGCTTGGGCGCCAACGTCGAATGCGAGGCGGTACGGCTATCTTGATTAGGCTGGGATGGCAACGCGGCAACCTCGGCGGTTGGCGCTATGCGGGCGGGCACCGTTGCCGGCGCCACCTTTGCGGCGCCCGCCGTTGTAGCGACGGCAGCGACGGCAGGCGCAAGTTTCACCATGATCGTGACAGTTTTCCCTTCAACACCCGTAACGTTGCGCAGTTCCGTTTTGTAGCCCTGACGCTCGATGCGCACCTTGTGGGGCCCCGGCGAGATGTTCATCTTCAAATCGGTTACGCCAGCGGTTTGGTCGTCGACAAATACGCCGGCGCTGGCGGGCTCAGAGTTGACCGCCAACACGGTACGGTTGCGGTCTTGCGCCAGTTGCGCCAGCAGGCTTTGCATCAGCGCCTTGGTCGTACTGGCAACGGTGTCATCGGTGCAATGCGAACAATAACGTTGATCAAAGGCAAAGGTGTTGTCGGCCGGCACCAACAGCCGCGCACTGACAATCAGCTCGTCCTCGCCTTGCGACGTCCGATGGGTTTCGAGCGATAGAATCGCAACGCGCGCGACTTTTTTCTTTTTGATAATTGCGTCAACGCAAAGCGCACGCGTAGCCGAGGCCATGCACGCACTCATCGCTTTCGCGTCCTTGGGCGTGAAGCCGGCATCACCCATTTTCCACGCAGCGGCGGAGAGCGTTTCGGTCGCTGCGGCGATTGCCAGCTTGGCATCCCGCGTCGTTGCGTTACCTTCAAACACCAAGGCGCTCGGCTGCGCATGCGCGATACCGCTCCATAGCGCCACTCCGATGATCACGGCTAATCCTACCAATTTCATGCTTCGCTCCTGAACTTGCAACATTACTCACCAGTTCCGTTCAACTACGACTTTTTTGCCTGCCACAATTTTGATTTCAACAATTTCACGGTGCTTTGCCGGCCCAACCAACGTCACTTCGTGCCGGCCTATGGAAAGTTGGGTCTGTACTGGGGCCGGACCTTGGTACACACCGTCGATCGAGACCTCTGCAAAGGGCTCAACACGCACCAACAGCGTGCCCACGGTTTTGGCAACGGCGGGTTTCACAGCTGGCGGTCTAACCTTGACCACTGGGGCGGCAGCCACCGGCTTGGCCGCTGGCACTGCGACGGCGACGGCGGATGCCACCGCTGCGGTGACCGGTGCCGTGACCGGTGCAGCGACCGGTGCGGCGACCGGGCGCGCATCGACGGCCTGGGCCACGGACGCATCGCTCAGCACACTCACCTCGACCGACCCAGGCGCAGCCGCCACCGGGGCTGCCGCCACAATCGCTGGCGCTACAGCAGCGGCCACTTGGGTGGCAGGCATTGGCGTACCTGGCACATCGAGCACCGGCACCGTAACCGGCCGCAGTACCGGTGCAACGGCAACAACATCAGCGTGGCGCGTGGCCGCATGGTTTGAACTACTGCTCAAGCGGCCAGCAACAACACCTAACCCCAAACTGCAAACCACACCGAGCGCAACTGCGAGCCCCTGCCGCTTGCGCTTGGAGCGTGCTGCTGCGGTGTCGGCGGCGTGCGCATGCGACCATTGCATCGCCGCAGCACCGATATCGCCGGAAATAGTTTTGTCGGTCGGGGCCAAGCGGCTACGCACCAAGCGTGGCGCAACGAAAGCCAGCAACGATTCACCGTTCGGCACGCCGGCCGCGAACCGTAACGCCAACTCTTTGACAGTTTGAATGCGGGCATCACGGTTGTGGGCCAGCCCGTCCATGATGGCGTCGTCACAGGCTTTGGGCAGATCCGGCCGGAGCGTGCGCGGCCGCGGGATCGGCCGATTGTTGGCGACGTTTTCGATCAATTGATAAAGCGACGTACCAGTATACGGCCGCTGGCCGGTGGTCATTTGATACAGCACCGATGCCAACGCGTACACGTCGGCGCGATGATCGACGTCACCCGAGCCGCGCGTCAAATCACATTGCTCGGGCGCCATGTAGCCCGGGCTGCCCAGCAGATTGCGCGTACCTGCGCGCGTATCAAGCTTATCAAAATGCAATTTAGCGATACCAAAATCGCCCAGGCGCGACCGCAGTGGACTGCCAGCTTCGTGAACCAACAAGATATTGGCAGGCTTGATATCGCGATGGGTAATTTTGGCGTCGTGATGGGCCTCGTCGAGCACCGACGCCACTGGCCCAAGCAGATTGACAATCTCTTCGAGCGGCAACGCGCCTTTACGTGCCAGTAATTCCTCAAGCGATCCGCCCGAGCAATACTCCATCAACATGTACATGCGGCCGTCGGGTAAATGGCCAGCATCAAACACCTTCACAATATTTGGATCGTGAATTTTGCCGGCAGCAAAAACCTCGGCCCGGAACCGCGACATGGCTTCGGGATCGTCGGAACATTCGCGCAGCAGGACCTTCACGGCGGCGGGCTTGCCGGCCAGCATTTTCGACGAGGCAAGATAGACGACGCCCATGCCACCTTCGCCCAAGCGTTGGGAGATGACATACGAACCGCCGACGGCCTCGCCGATCAAACTATCTACCGCCGCTACCATGCCAAATCCTTGATGCGCCAGGCGCGCGTTGCGGTCGACCAGCATCGGAATTTGTACTGGCGCTGCGACCGCGGAAATACTAGCAGGCCTCGTCGATCGCCTGGCAAAAAAGCCAACGTATTTCGCTGCCCGCAAAAAGCGTAAGCGCGACGACAATTTGCTGCAGTTATATAAACAAATACCGCTGTCCCGACGCCGACACGCCACACGCGTCTTGCTGCGCCGCCGGCAGCTTGCTTCGCCAATACGTTCACCTTGGCGCGCGCATCGACCGAGGCTTGGAAACGTTGCGTAAAAAATGCAGGAATGCGAAAGAATCGTACGTATCGTGGCGTCAGGATGGAGCGATTGACACCGATTAGCCCCGGTATACCCTCCCGATAAATCGCGGCCGAGTGAATACCCGCACCTGCGCGGTGTTGTAACGTGCAGGCATGATGGCGATGCGACGAGTGTTGGTGGTTGCGTGGATCGCCCTCGGCCTTTCTCGCTAGTGTTTGTTCAGCCTCTGCCGAAATCTGCGCTTTTTTCGCGGCTTCGAGTATGCGCCGCGTGTCATCGAGCTCTGCCGTGACGGCCGCAACTTTTTCGGCGGCGTTTTCCAGCGGCGCCAACTCCGTCATTATTATTAACAGCAGACAATTTGGCCAAGCCGAAGTCGAGCAGTTTGACTTCACCGGATTCCGTCATGATGGCGTTGGCCGGTTTGATGTCGCGATGCAACACGCCAGCACGATGCGCAGCCGCCAGGCCCCGCGCCACCACCACCGCTTGATTCACCACCATGGTCCAAGGTGCTGGCCGCGGCAGTTTGTCGAGGCTGTGGCCGCGCACAAACTCGGAGACTAAGTACGGCCGACCATCGACCTCGCCAACTCGAAAGACCCCTACCACATTGGGATGATGCAACCGCGCCAACGCCCGTGCTTCCAGAGTAAAGCGCTCGCGCGCCATCCCCGCGAGATGAGCCGAACCAAGAAACTTCAGCGCGACCGGCCGATCGAGCACGACATCGTGGGCCAAAAACACCTTGCTCATCGCACCAACACCCAAGGGTCGGATAATCCGATACTCGGACAATTCACCGGGTGGTGCCCAGGTTGCTGTCTTGCCCCGGCTCACAGCTCAAATCTATCAGCGCTCCCCGATTTCGCAATCGGCACGCCGACCGATCTCCTCGTCGGTAATTGGCCCACAAACACGCATGTTGCCATCGCGCCAATGCGCCGATAATTTAGGTCATCGACCCGTCTGTGCCGGCCGGCAACATCCTGTCGATGGTAGGGTCACCCGCCATGACGCCTGTCGCAACCGATGTCACGATCAGCACCGACCCCAAGCGCCTACAACTCGATAAGGTGCATGGCTGGTTACACCAGACGTACTGGTCACCCAACATTCGCCGTGACGTTGTTGAACGTGCGTTTGCCAATTCGTATAGCGCCGGCGCATACGTAGCCGATGGCACGCAAGTGGCAGTAGCCCGCGTGGTCAGCGACGGCGCAACATTTGGCTGGCTGTGCGACGTGTTCGTTGCACCTGAGTATCGGGGTCGGGGCTTGGCCAAACAAATGACCAGGCAACTCATGGCCCTGCCTGCGCTGGCCACGCTGCGGTCATGGATGTTAGGGACGCGCGACGCCCACGAAGTTTATCGAGCGCTAGGCTTTCACGACATGGAGCCCGGCCGATTTATGGTCTTGAAACCGCCAGCCGCAAATTGGCAAGAGCCGAGCTCTTCGAGTTAGCGCACGGAGCGGAGTCACTCGTCGCTGGTGTTAGCCTTCCCATGCATCAATGCTTGGGTTTCATCGCCTTGTTCGGAGCCGTCGGCCTTGGTGTAAACGTAATCAAAAATATCGGCTTGGTTTACCGGGACGTGAACACCGAGTTTGAGCTTCGGCACATCAACCGGGGTGTTGTCGAGGATGCCTTCAATAGTAGGACCGGATCAGCGCACTACTTCGACCCACATCCATTCATTGCCGCCTATGGGAGTTTTGCACTTGCACGAGAGTGTTCAAGTGAGAATCATAGCAATTTTTTTGCGAATCGATTGCGTACTCGGACCACGGTCGACGGCCCTCCGACGACGGCCTTCCGAGCCTTACCGACCACGCACCATGGCCGTGGTAATCGCCGCAACCCGCCCGGCGAGAGCCCTGGCCGCGCGATCGTTGACACCATCAAAGCCGCGACAACGCGCGATGTCGAGCACCGCTTCGACCTCGAACGCCGAGGCATGTGCGATTTCGAAGAAGCGACGGCGAGATGGAGAGCGGTGGAGGTAAGCGGAGCCTTCGCGCAGATTGAGCGCGATGCTGATGGCGGCGCGGCGGCCTTGATTGGCCAGATCCCCAACGGTGCGCCACAACGTAGCGGCCAGCCGAACGGCGGTGACAAGTTGGAGCGATAGTTCGTAAGCGACAAGGCGCGCCAGACCGCCGATGTGGAGCGAACCCAGCGAACGCTGGGGAGCGGGGCAGGATGTTTTCGTCATGCAAAACTCAGCGCAGGTAGTGTGCCAACGAATGTTGGTGATTACGCAACGGCTAGGAATTGGCGCACTGCGTGCGCGTGTGCATCGACGAAAACAGCCGACGGCCCGGCGTGGGGCGAACCTAAGCACGCGAGGGAGCAAGATCGACGCGTTGCCACCATTGAGCGCCGTAGTCCAAGCGCGGTGATCCGAATCCAAGTTGACGCTCCAGCGCAGATTGAACGTTCAAGAATTTCAATCTACTGAGATAGCGTGACTAGCATTGAGCACCCGGCATTGAACACCCGCACGCCTGCGTTGATGAGCCGCTCCGGTGCAGCGGCGCGGGCATCCTTGGGCAACGCCGCAGAATGATAGCCCCCAATTGTGAAACGTCGGCGGCTTCGCCATTCCGTTTGGGACCGACGCTGCACTGCCTGCGCTAATCGGCATAGCTGCCACCGCGAGCCCTGCCGCGTCGCCCTGGCCGGACCCGCCTGGCCCCTGCCGCAACCCCCGTGATCGGCGACAAGCCGGTGACGGTTGCGCCACTGACTTGACCAAACCCCCGAGGTGGGGCAAGGTCCCAAACTATGAGTGGGTCCGACGAAGTCTTAAAGAAACACCGTCATGATTTGGGCCAAGAAGATCACGGGCCCAAGCTTGCGGTGGGTACCACCAAAGCAATTCAAGTGTTGTTAGGTATGTGGATCGTCCTCACGCTCGGCCTCATCGTGTACACGATGTGGGACGGCGTACGTGGACCGACCGGGCCTATCCCAACGGCCACCGAAGCCAAATAACCCGCCTCGCTCGATACCTAACGCTGCGGGCCAACCTCGCCAGCGCAACTCGCCCAGCCCCCGTTTCTAGCCGAGGGACGAGAAAGTCCCCGCGACAACGATGATTCCAGACGACACCATTGCCGAAATCCGAGCGCGCGCCGACATCGTTGCGGTGATTGGTCAGCACGTGCAATTGCGCAAAGCCGGCCGCAACTACAAAGGCCTGTGTCCGTTTCACGGTGAAAAAACTCCGTCGTTCAACGTCCATCCCGACAAAGGTTTTTTCTACTGCTTCGGCTGCCAGAAAAAAGGTGACGCGTTCACCTTTGTCATGGAGTACGAAGGCAAAAGCTTCATGGAAGCGGCCGAGCAACTCGCAGCACGGTTCGGTGTGGTCATTCCCAAAATCGACGAGTCACCGGAACTGCGGCGAGCCCGTGGCGAGCGCGCCGCGATGCTTGATCTCAACCGCGCAGCCTCGGCATTTTTCCGCGAAACCCTGGCGCACCCGCAACGCGGTGCAGCCGGTCGCGCGTATTT
>JAGPDK010000122.1:6937-11792 GCA_018057605.1 Kofleriaceae bacterium
CAACTCGGCTATGGCCCCGACGATTGGCATCAGCTCGCCGATTACCTGCAAGCCAAAAACCTCGACCTTGATATCGCCGTGAAGTTGGGGCTCATCGCACGGCAGCAACGGGCCGGCGGGTTTTACGATCGCTATCGCGACCGGCTGGTCTGTCCGGTCATCGTACCCGGGGGAGAAATTGTTGGTTTCTCGGCGCGGATCGTCGGCAGTGGGCCGCCGCAGCCGGTTAATCCCGACCGTGGCGAAGCGCCCAAGTATATTAATTCGCCTGAATCAACCGTGTACAAAAAATCGCGCTTGCTGTTTGGCTTGGCGCAAGCACGCGAGACCATGGCCAGCAAAAACCGTGCGGTGTTGGTCGAAGGCAACTTCGACGTCGTCACCCTGCATCAAGCCGGCATTACTGAAACCGTGGCACCGCTGGGGACGGCGTTAACCGCCGAGCAAATCGAACAATTGCGCCGGCTCACCGGCGAAGTAGTGCTGTGCTACGACGGCGACCGCGCTGGCAAAGCCGCAACGCGCAACGCGCTGGAGCTGTTGGTTGCAGCCGATATTCCGGTACGCGTAGTGCCACTGCCCGACGGTGAAGATCCTGACTCGATGGTACGCAACCATGGCGGCGAAAAACTGCAAGCGTTGGTCGACCGGGCCCAAGGCGGCGTCGAATTCTACTGTTTTGAAGTGTGGGGGCGGTCTCGAGGCTCGGCTGATACCCAAGCCGCTGCGCTCGATGATGCCGCGCGTTTTATCGCGAAAGTTGAAAACCCGACAAAACGTGATTTAATCCTCGGTACGTTGGCCACCGCGATGCAAATTGACCCAGGCGTAGTCCGCAAAGCGCTAGCTCGGGCTGAGGCGGATCGCGCCAATGCAAACCGGTCGGGCGGCGACGCGCGTGGGCATTACGACCAGCGCGGCAATGACCAGCGCGGCCACGACCAGCGCGGCAATGACCCGCGCGGCAATGACCCGCGCGATCCCCGCAATTCAAGCGGCGACCGGCATCCTAACGCCCCCACTGGCGGCGCCACGGCACCAAATGCCGAAAATTCGTCCAATTCGGTCAACCCTCCCGCGAAACCAGCTCCCGAAGAAGAACTGCAGCTAGTAGCGCTGCTCACCGATCATCCTGGACTTATCGCAAGCCCCGAAGCAGACAGGGCTTTTTCTCTCTTGACGGATGCGGGAGTTCGGGACATGTATTCAGCCGCTCTGGGCGGACAAGCTCTGACCGACCTCGCTCCGCGGATGCTTCCAGAGAAGGCTGCGCAGCTTGTATTGAGTGCAAAATACGCGGCCACCGAAAACCCGAAAGCCCAGCTCATCCTCATGTTGAACAATTTACAACATAGCCAAACCAAAGCTGGGTTGGTGCAACTTCAAATACGTATGGCCGAGGCTCAACGCCGCGGTGATCGAGAACTCGCTCGTCAACTGGCAAGCGAGATCAACAATGCCCGAAAGCAGGTTGTGTAGTTATGGTCCGTTCGCAAACCAAGCCGAAGTCGTCTTCTAAAGAAACCGCGTCGAAAGACAAGGATAAAGATAAAGACAAAGACAAGACCAAGGCCAAAAAGCCCGACGGAAAAGACGCTAAAGGCGTCAAAGCCAAACCCGGCAAGCCTGCTGCCAACAAAGAAGACGAACCGGAATTTGGTCCTGAAGAAGAAGAAGACGAAGACGACGACTTCAAACCGACCAAATCCACCAAGCCTAAGGGCCCGCCTAAGAACTTAGGCAAAGGCGGCGATCTGCCGTTTGACGACGACCCGATCGACTTTGTCGATGTTGCCGGCGATGACGAAGACGACGAATTTGGCGTGCCGGTAAAGCGCAGCGCCACCGCCGATGCCGACGCTGCCGCGCTGGAAGTTGAATCGCGTAAAGCCACCAAGCCGCTCGATCCCGCACGCGCTGCATTGATCGCCAAAGGCAAGGAAAAGGGCTTCCTGACCTACGACGAAGTCAACGATGCGATGCCGGAAGACGTCATATCGACCGACCAGATCGACAGCTGGTTGTCGACTCTCGGCGAACACGGCATCGAAGTTGTCGACGCAAGTGCGCGCCGCGCTTCGGAAGAAGCCGGCGAAGGCGACGGCGCCAAAGTCGACGACAAAGACAAAGAGGAAGTCGACGAAGACGAAGAGTACGCGTTTTCGCGCACCTCCGATCCAGTGCGCATGTACTTGCGCAAGATGGGTTCGGTTTCGCTGCTCACCCGCGAAGGTGAAGTTGAAATCGCCAAGCGCATCGAAGACGGCGAACGCAAGATGTTGCAAGCCGTGCTCAACTCCTCGATTGCCGTTGAAGAATTGCTGGAAACCGGCGAACGCCTGCGCCGCGGCAAAGTCCGCGTCAAAGATGTAGTCAAGGACATCGACGAAGACGAAGCCGAATTCAACGAGCAATTCTACGTCGACCGCGTCTGCAAGATCATCGACAAGGTGCGCAAGCTGCAGCGCGACACCGAGAAGATCGAAGAAAAGATGATGGAGAAGGGCGCGACCGAGGCCAAGAACAAAAAGCTCAAGGAAGGCATCAAAGCCAACCGCGCGCAAATGTTCGAAGACCTTTCGGACTTGCGCCTCAACAAGCCAACCGTTGACCGCATCGTCTTGCAGGTCAAGAACATCATCATCAAACTCGATAAGGCCGAATCGGAATCCATCGAGTGCGAACGCCGCGCTGGCATGAGCGCTGCGGACATCCGCAAGACCCTGCGCGAAATGAAAGCGTCGCCGCAAAAAGCCACCGCCGTCGGTAAAAAATCGCGGTTGTCGGTCGCTGATTTTGAGGAGATGGAAGAGCAAATCAAAACCGCGATGCGCAAAGTCGCGGTGATCGAGGAAGAATCGCGCGCTACGGCGGCGGATCTGCGCTCGACCTACAACGACATGCACGAAGGCGAGCGGCAAGCCGATCGCGCTAAGAGCGAACTGGTTGAAGCCAACTTGCGCTTGGTAGTGTCGATTGCCAAGAAGTACACCAACCGCGGCTTGCAGTTCCTCGACCTGATTCAAGAAGGCAACATCGGCCTGATGAAGGCCGTCGACAAGTTCGAATACAAACGCGGCTACAAGTTCTCGACCTACGCGACGTGGTGGATTCGCCAAGCAATTACCCGCGCCATCGCCGATCAAGCCCGCACGATTCGGATTCCGGTGCACATGATCGAAACCATCAACAAGCTGGTGCGTACCACCCGCTACTTGGTGCAAGAACTCGGTCGTGAGCCAACGCCTGAAGAAATTGCCGAGCGGATGGAATTGCCACTCGACAAGGTCCGCAAGGTTTTGAAGATCGCCAAAGAGCCAATCTCGCTCGAAACCCCAATCGGCGAAGAAGAAGATTCGCATCTGGGCGACTTCATCGAAGACAAGAGCATCATTTCTCCGTCGGAATCAGTGATCTCGGTCAACCTCGCGGATCAAACCCGTAAGGTGCTGGCCACGCTGACCCCACGCGAAGAAAAAGTGCTGCGCATGCGCTTCGGTATCGGCGAAAAATCCGACCACACGCTCGAAGAAGTCGGCCAAGACTTCGAAGTTACCCGCGAGCGAATTCGGCAGATCGAAGCCAAGGCGTTGCGCAAGTTGCGCCACCCGTCGCGCAGCAAACGGCTCAAATCGTTCGTTGAGCAGTGAGCTTGAGCGGTCCCGGGACTCCGGTCGTCGCGGAAATGCTCGACGCTGGGTCCACCACACAGCGTGGGCAAGCCCGTGAGCTAGCAGTTGCCCTACGTGACCGCGGCTTTGTGGTGGTGTCGCCGCAGCAAAGTGACGCTGCACTCGGCGTCGGCGCGGCCGCGCTCGACGTGCTCAAGCCAACATGGGCTGAGTTGCCGCGCGATGGCCATCTACGCGACGGTGGCAGCTATCGATGGCGCCGGCACAGTTGTTTTATTTGTGAACCTCAAGCCGCTGCGCCGCTAACGCTAGTAGCACACCGCGCGCATTGGCAACCGGTTGACTACAACGCCCTGCACGGTGGCTTTGAGCGCATGTTCGAACCGATCGAACCGAGGGTGGTCGCCAACCCGGCGTGGCAACAACTGTTGGTGCAACTCACCGAACTTTTCAACCTGGTGCGGCCCGGCCCGCGCTGGTTTATCGAAGCCCATCAATTTCGCATCGACACTGCCACCGGCATTGGCCGGCCAACCCCCGAAGGCGCGCACCGCGATGGCGTAGATTTTGTCGCCGTGATTATGGTGAATCGGGCCCATGTCAAAGGCGGCGAAACCCGGGTGTTTGAAGCCGATGCGCCAACGATGGCCGGTGCGACCTCCGTGCTTAGCGGCGTGCGATTTACCTTACACGAGCCGTGGTCGATGCTGTTGCTCGACGATGAACGGGTGATTCACGAAACCACACCCCTGCAACCCGACGGCAGCGGTGAAGCGGGCGTGCGCGACACGCTGGTGTTAACGTTTCGCCGCGATGGGTTTCAAGCGCCACCCGAATAGGCACATCGGCCGTGGCGCGAGCGCCCTCGCACACAAATTGCGTCCGCGGTGATTCAATGTTGTGCTACCAACACGCCATGAAGATGCCATGGCTGGTGGGCCTGATCGTTATGATTTACACGGCGCTAAGCCGGCCCGCACACGCAAGTTTCATCAACTACAGCAGCCGCGAGATCAACGTAAAGATCATCTACTACGCGCCGCGTGACACTACGGCAGCGACCCACAACTTGTACTACGTTTATGGCAAAACCAATCCTGATGCGAAAGGCGAGCTCATCCAATTAGAGACCCAAAGCGATAGCAAGGCTGATCACCGCGGCGACAGCACCGTGTTTTTCGATTTTTTGCCGCTGGACCTCAGCGAGATTCGCGGCTTCAAGG
>JAGPDK010000123.1:0-6633 GCA_018057605.1 Kofleriaceae bacterium
GCGGTACACTGTTGAGGTCAAGGCAAATTCGGTTGGTGTGGCAGCACTGCCACTACCTGCGCCCGTGCCGTCGGCCGTTGCTGGGCCTGGAATTTTTGCCGACATGGTGGCACCCACCGTGGCAAAGGTGAGGTCGGTGATGAGTTCAATTTCGGTGCGACCGCTACGTGATTCATGGTGCGAGGTGATGCGGTAGCCGAGCGCGTTGCGTTCGACGGTAAATTCTTCGGCCCCGATCATGCGATCGCCAAGGTAGTGCCCAAACTGGCCTTTATCGACGGTAGTTGTGGCCAGCGCAGCGCCGACCACGTCACTCGCGTTGGAGCCTGAGCCAGCTCCAGAGCCTGGGCCCGGCGCAGTCTGGGTAGTGTTTTTTGATGTAGTGCCACAGCTGGTCACCACGACGAGACCGAGACCCAAAAGCGTACGCAACATACGAGGAAGGCTAGCGCTTTGCTTGCGGCAACGCCACCGCGCACTCCGCGATTGTCGGATGCACACGTGCGTAAGCGTACCGCTGCACTCAGCTGTGCAGGGACAATAAACGTGCACCCAGTTGCAGTGCAAAATTGTGGTCGTGCGATGCCAGCAGCACTGCGCCACCATTGCTGGCGAAGTCGCGCAGCGCGTCGGTTAAGGCGGTTAAGCGTGCGAGATCGAGGCCGTTGTCGGGTTCATCTAACACCAGCAGCGACGGTGGGCCCGCGAAGGCTGCGCCAAGGCCGGCGCGGCGGCGTTGCCCTAGCGACATGCGATCGAGGCGTACGCTGGCAAGTTCGTCGAGGCCTAGCTGCTGCACCACGATTGCGCTAGGGCCCGCAACGCCGCGCGCGGCGGCAGCTAACGCTGCAAGTTCACCGCCGGTCAAAAAGCCGGGTGCATCGGCATTTTCCGGTACATAACCGAGCTTGCAACGGGCTGCGTGTTGGGCTTTTTGCGAACCCCAGACATCGAAATCGTCGATGATAATTTGCCCGGCGACCGGTGCCAGCACGCCGGCCACGCTGGCCAGCAGCGTTGATTTGCCACAGCCATTCGGCCCCACCACCGCAACGATTTCGTGACGCGAAACGTGCATGGCAACGCCGTTGATCACGGTTCGATCGCCGCGGCGCAGCACCAGGTCGTGGATTTGTAAGCGTAGCGTCACTAGGCGTGGCTCCGCGGCACCGTGGTACCAGCCCACACCGCTACAGCTGCTAACGGCAACAAGGCTTGTTCCGCAAGCAGCCCAAGCAGGATCCCGGTTGCCAAGGTCACGATGACCAACGCTACCACCAAGTTGGTTAGTACGCTGGCGTTGCGTTGCATGGCCCACAGACTGCCGCGTGCCATGGTTGTTGCAAACGTCAATGCGATCAAGAACGTAAACCCAAGCAACCGAAAACCGTCGACGATGCTCAGCCGTGCGACGAGCCACGTCACGGCTGCGGCGATGAACATAGGCCCGGCCACCAACACCATGCAGGCAATGGTCCAGGCCACGTGCCGCCGCTGACCAGTTAGGCCCAACGTGGCATCGAGGTTGGCCAGGCGGCTGCGTGTTGCTATCAACTCGCCAAACATCGGTGCGATCGCTGGGATCAAACAAGGCAGCAGCATGGTGGCGCCAAAGGTGCTGACTTCGCCGCCGCGCAGTTGGTTGCTGCGTACAAACCAGCCGGTTGCGAGGCCGGCCAGGGTGATGAACCCGGCGCTGCGTAGCAGTGCCACGCCGCTGTTGCGCCACACGCCTCGGGCCCACACTGCGATCTGCGCACCACTTCGGGTTCGCCAGGCCGGTGGCCGTGAGGGCCGAGTGGGCCAGCGTTGCCCAGCGGTGAACCAGAGTGCAGCGGTCAATCCGCATACGGTGATCAGCCCGCCAATTGGTGCGCCACCGACGGTACACACCACCAAGATTGGCAATTGCATAAACACCAACGTCGCAATGGTCCAGCCCACAGGTGCCAACGCTGGGTGCGGCAAGCTGCGTAAAAAGTTAGCGCCAGTGGCGAGTCGCAACTCGCGCGCGCCCGGCCACAGCAATAACAGCCAAACTGCGCCCAGCGATAAGCCGATGAAGGGTTGGCCAAATGCCGCCGCTACAAATACCTGCGGCGCAAGACCATTGCCACCCATAGTGGTTGCGACGACGATGAAAACGCCCAACCATACGGCCAGTGTGCGTTTGCATGGTCCGGGCAACACCGCGCGGCGCCAGGTCTTTTGCCATAGCCGATTTCCGTCGGTTGCCGGGCTTGACCCCGGACCTACGCTAGCCATATGTCTTGTGTGCCGTGCAATTCATCGACGAAGTTACCATTTACGTCAAAGCCGGCGACGGTGGCAACGGATCAACCGCCATGCGTCGCGAAGACGGTGTACCACGGGGCGGCCCATCGGGCGGCGACGGCGGCACCGGCGGCAGCGTGATTTTTCTTGCTTCCACCAGCTTATCGACGCTGCTCGATTTTAAATATAAGCGGCACTATCGAGCTTCCAGCGGTGAAGACGGCCGCAATAAAGATCAATACGGTGCTGGTGGCCCGGACTTAGTCTTGCGCGTGCCGGTGGGCACCGTGGTGTACGACGAAGGCACCAACGAAAAAATCGCCGACCTCGACCAAGATGGGGTGCACTTCGTGGTGGCCCAAGGTGGCAACGGCGGGCGCGGCAATATTCACTTCAAAAATCCGTGGAACCAAGCGCCGCGTACCGCGGAAGCCGGCGGCACGGGCATTGAGCGCACGCTGCGGCTTGAACTTAAATTGATGGCCGATGTTGGGTTGCTCGGCTATCCCAATGTCGGCAAATCGACGTTTATCTCGAAGGTGTCACGGGCTCGGCCCAAGATTGCCGATTATCCGTTTACAACCCTGGCGCCGAGCTTAGGTGTTGTCCGGATTTCGGACGATCGCACATTTGTAGTCGCTGATATTCCAGGGCTCATCGAAGGCGCTGCCGATGGTGCTGGCCTTGGGTTGCAATTTTTGCGGCACGTTGAGCGTTGCCGGGTGCTGTTGCACATCGTCGAAGATACCTACACTACGGGGCCCGACCGTGCGCCGATGGTTGACTTTGACATCATCAATCGCGAGCTCAAAAAGTACGCACCGGAGTTGGCCAAAAAGCCGCAGATCGTCGTGCTCAACAAATGCGATGCGATCACGCCTAAACAAATTACCGAGCATATTGCGGCGTTCAAGAAGCGGAAAATCGTATTGATGCAGATGTCGGCAGCGACAGGCGATGGCGTGCCTGCGGTGCTCGAAGCAATCTGGAAATTGCTCGGGAATCCTGAAGATCCGATGTTTGCTGCGCCTAAGATTGCTGCGACCGCTGCGCCGGCCGCAGTACCAGCGAAAACCACGGCGAGCAAAGCCACGGCTAAGGCCGCAAAATCTAAAACCGCTGCGGCCAAAATTGCTGCGGCCAAGGCTGCTGCTGCGAAAGCCGCCAAGATCGCCAAAGTTGCAGCCGCCAAAGCTGCAGCGAAAAAAGCTGGCGTCAAAAAACTCGCGAAGGTTGGCGCCAAGCTCGCCACCGCACGCGGTCGTAAGGCCAAACCCGGTTCGCCCACCAAGCCGCGTGCCGCCAAGCGCGCCGATCGCAAGTTTCGCGAAGGCGAACGCGCCAAGCCCAAGTCACGGCGCGGCATCAAAGCCGCCAAAGATGCCAAAGTGGCGCGCAGCGCTGAGTAACGCTTTGGTTGCCGGGATCGCAGAGCGCCGGGACGGCAGTTTTGAGTTTAGGCTTGCGAATCTGATTTAACGTGGCCCGGCATGGCTTGCGAGGATTGTTATATCTATTTGATTTTTATTGATTAATTCGACAACTTCATATGCTGCTGGCAGCTAACGGCAATGCCATGAAGTCACGATCGGTGCTGGCTGGGCGGACCTAGCATTTTGCTTAGCATTTGCGATCTAGCGCACGCTCGCAACCGAGGAAAAAACCTTGCGGCGACACAACTTGCGGCCCGTTGCGAGCCAGTGTTACAACTTGCGGCATCACAATCTGGGTGGGGGGCTACGCCTTTCGCCATTTGGAACGGCTGGGAGAAATCAGCATGCGCGCAACGACTCAATCCAACCTCAAGATGGCTAATCCAACGGCACTGTTCGCTGCAGTGTTGCTTGTAACTTCGATGAACGTCGGCGAGGCCGCTGCGCAACCTGCGACCGGCACTACGCCAGCGGCCGCCGCTCAGACGCCAACGACGCCAACGACGCCAACGACGCCAACGACGCCAGCGACGCCAGCGACAACCCCGGCCGCTGGTGCCCCGGTAGCGATTGATCCTGCGAATGTTGCGCCAGAAGCAATGCCGGACCCGGTACGGATTCGGCGCTTAGAGCAACGCGTCCAAGCGCTCAAAGAACGCGCGTGGCGAGCCAAAGCCCGCGTGGGTATGTTGAAAGAAGCGGTGCTCGGTGGTGGCATCGGCGCGCAAGCTTTGGTCATGCATAGCAACGACATGGGCAGTTCGTTCCGCTTGGTGAAGTTGGTGTATTCGCTCGACGGCACCCAAGTGTTTGCACGCACCGACGACACCGCTGAAAGTCTTTACAAGTCGAAAAAATTCGACATCTACGCCGGGCCGATCACCCCAGGGTCGCACAGCGTGAGCGTGTTGGCCGTGTATCGCGGTAACGGCTACGGCGTTTTTAAGTACCTCAACAAATACACCTTCCAAGTGCGGTCATCGCACTCCTTCAATGCCGGCGAAGGTCGCACCACCAAGCTCGAAGCTTCGGGCTATGAAAAAGGCGGCGCGACGACGCCACTTGAAAAACGTCCAGCCATCGACTTCAAAGTTGTGCAAATCGCAGCAGAAAAAGCCGACGTTACCAAGACCGCAGCGGATGCTACTCCAGCTGCTACTCCGACTCCTGCGCCAGGGAAATAACCATGGTACGTTCCATCCATCGTCCACGAGCCGGCTGGCTTGCGGCGGGGTTTTTAGCCTCCGCTGCAGCTTCGTTGGTCGCGGTTGGCTCGGCGCGGGCTGAAGATCTTCTCGCGATTGAGCGAAATCTTAGCGCCGCGGAGATGCAAGCAGGCGACTTGACCAGCAATATGCCAGCGCCCGCTCAGGCCTCGGCAACCACCAAAACCGAAGCCCAACCCAAGCGGTTGGTGCAAGCGCAACTGGCGTTTCGTTCCGGTAGTTACGGCGATGCGGCGCTGGTGTTGTTCGATATCGTCGCCAAAGGCAAAAGCCCGGAATACGACCCTGCGTTGTATTATCTGGGCGAATCGCTTTTCCAAAAAGGCGACAAAGTCGCAGCGCGGACCTACTTTGCGCAACTTGTCTCCGAGGTTGGTGCGTCGAGCAAATACTACCAAGCCGCGCTCAAGCGACTCATTGAACTAGCAATTGAACTCGGCGATGCCGAAGGCATTGAGCAACAAGTGCTCGCACTCGATAACTCGGCGGCTGGTTCGTATGTGCGCGGCAAGTGGCAATATGCCCAGGGTCAACATGATGATGCGTTGCGATCGTTCGCCGACGTTTCCAAAGAATCGTCGTATGGCCTACAAGCTCAATATTTTATTGGTGCCGTTAACGTCGCCAAAAAAGATTTAGCCAAGGCGAGTGAAGCGTTCCTCGACGCCGTGAATCGCAAACCTAAGACCAACGTTGATCGTCGCATTATTGAATTGTCGCAACTTGCGCTAGGTCGCGTATTTTACGAACGCGAACAACCGTCGAAATCGGTCGATTGGTATTTGGCCATTGATCGGCGCTCGGATTTGTTCTCGGATGCGTTGTTTGAAGCTGCCTGGGTGTACGTCAAGAGCAAGCAGGTCGATAAGGCCCTGTCGGCACTTGAACTCTTGTCGGCCCAAGATCCATTGGCGCAAAAGACACCAACCGTACGAATTCTTGAGGGTAATTTGCGCGTGCGCAAAGCCCAACTGTTGCGTCAAGCGTTGCTTACCGGGCTCGAAGCCAACGGCGATCCGGCCGATGAATACATCAAAGCGGAAGCGCTGTTTCGTGATACCAAAGGCCAATATGGTCCGTCGCACGCCGAGTTGCGCCGCGTCCTAGATGAAAAAATTGATCCGGCGCTGTACTTGGCGCAAGTGACTGGGCGCGATTCGGAAACGTTTGCCGTGTCCGCGCAAATGCCGGAAATCGCAGCGAGTTGGGTTCGGGATGAAGGCAATGTTGGCCAATTGGTTACCGTCGAAGGTGACCTCGGCGACATCCAAGCCAACATCGCCGACGGCGAACGAACGATCGCGCGGCTTGAAGCCATGCTTGCCATTCCTCATGGCGCCAATGCCTATCCGCTGTTGGCGGAACGGCGGGCGCGCGCCAACGAGTTGATGGAACAAGTCATTAAAATCCGAACCGAGATCGCTGATGCCCAAGCCAAATTGGTCCAGGAATCGTCGGAGATCCGCGCAGCAACCAGTGCGCGGATGGCGCTTGCGGCGCAAATAGCCGGTCTGCCCAATGCTGAACTGGCGTATCGGGATCGTTTGGCTAAAGCGCAATCCGAGTTCGATGCGCTTGATGCAACCATCCTCGAAGTCGAAGGTGCGATTGGTGAATCGGAAGCATCAACCTCGGCACTGCGCACCTATGGCAAGCAGCGCAAGGCTGCCGCCGTGGTGGCAGCGCCGGGCGACGCAGCG
>JAGPDK010000123.1:6733-11787 GCA_018057605.1 Kofleriaceae bacterium
GCTTGATGCAACCATCCTCGAAGTCGAAGGTGCGATTGGTGAATCGGAAGCATCAACCTCGGCACTGCGCACCTATGGCAAGCAGCGCAAGGCTGCCGCCGTGGTGGCAGCGCCGGGCGACGCAGCGTCAGCCGGTATAGCTTCACCGGTGGCTGACGTGCAAGCGCAGATCGATGTGGCGCTGTCCGAGATGGATCCTGAAATTGCGGCGATGAAGGCAGACCTCGCCAACGTGCGCAGTGAAATGATCTTGGGCCGCGATGTTGCTGGTACCGGCGACGAATTTGCGCTGCAAGCCGCAGCGTTGCGCCAGCAGATGCGGGCTGCGCAAGATGCCGAACATCGCGTGATGGCTGTCGCCGCACGCCGCGGTGGGGGGAAATCGCGCGCGTATTTGGCGCTTGGTGATCAAGCCGCACGGGTGGCGAGCATGTTGGCAGATAGCATCACGCAAATCGATACCACCGTCGATACCGCGCTGGTCGGGGTACGCACTCAACTGGTGACCGAGAAGCAAGAACTTGCGGCTGAAAAGGCCGAATTCCTCGAGGTTGAAGCTGAGTCGCGTGCGGTCGGCGCCATGATTTTGGCAGCTGGATTTCGCAGTGTAAAAGAAAAGCTCTACGACGTCGTGGTTCGTGCCGACGTGGGAAATGTAGACGTGCACTGGTCGCAAAAAGAAGACATCGATCAAGATGTGACGAGGTTCCAACTCGAGCGCACGCGCGAAGTTAAGCAGATCCGTGATGAATTCCGCGATGTGCTGGATAAGGTTGCGCCGCCGATCACGAATCCAACGGCCACGCCGCCGACGGCAGCCCCGACGACACCAGCGCCGACGCCTGCGGGAGTAAACAAATGAGAACGCCGAGTGCTGCTCGCCGATGGTTAGCGAGTTTTCTAACGGTTTCATTACTGGCCTCGCCAGCGATGGCGCAACCGGGCGCCCCGGCGCCAACGCCAGATCCGACCGGCCCGACCAGCGTGCCGGTTACCGACGGTAGCGCCGGGCCAACCTCCACGCCGGTGGGACCTGGTAGCCCTGGGCTAGGCGTGCCGACCGCTCCGCCACCTGTTGCGCCGATTGTCCGCGTGCCGTTAACGGCCGAAGAGCGCACCACGCTCAAAGACATTGAATCGGAATTCACGCAGTTCAACGGTGCGAGTGACAAGCATCAAGGTCGCATGATTGCGATCATGATGCGCGAGTATCAAGAACGCACGCGCGCGTTGGAAAAGAAGTTCGCCGATCGCATGGCGAAAATCGATTCTGACAAAGCCAAGCGCCACACTGAAACCGTGGCATTACTAGAGCAATTCATCGCTGAGCATCCAAGTCATCAAGCGTTTACGCCTGATGCCATGTTTCGGTTGGCCGATCTGTATCTCGATGCTGCCGACGAAGAAGTCGACAATCGCCCGCTCACCGATAGCGCCGATCCTGGTGCAATTATCGCTGACTATTCAAAATCGGTAAAACTTTGGGAAACCATCCTCGAGAAGTTTCCGAACTACCGGCAGATGCCGGCCACGCTGTATCTGTTGGCGTATTACAGCAAAAACGCCAACCCTCGGCGTTCGTTGACGCTGTTCTTGGCGCTGACTTGTGGCAACAAGTTTAAGTACACCGATCCGCCCATGCGCGAATTGACCAAAAAAGAAGCGATGGAGCGCATCGATAGCAAAGTGCTCCGCGATCCATATGCTGATTGCCAAGCGCTGCCGACTGCCGACGCGGAATTGGTTCGCCACGCGTGGGTTCGCGGTATCGCTGACTATCATTTTTCGGTGCCGGGTGAACTTGATGACGCGATTGCCGCGTATTCAAAAGTTGGCAATGGGGTGAGTGAATCGCCGCTATTTGCTGAGTCGTTGTACAAGCTTGCTTGGTCGTATTACCGTCGCGACTTCTTGTTTGATTCGATCAAGCGCTTTGATCAATCGGTAAAACTTTACGACACGCTGGTTGCTGCTGGTGGTACGCCGTCGCTTGAACTTCGCGACGAAGCGATTCAGTACATCTCCGTTGCGTTCACCGATCCTTGGGAAGGTGAAAACGATACCGACCCTGATAAAGCCTTGGCTCGCGCCAAAGAGTTTTATAAAGGTCGCGAAAATGAACCGCACGTTCGTGATGTGTGGGTCGCGCTGGGCAAAGCCTTTGGTGAGCTGCAAGCGTATGACCGCGCGGTCGACAGTTATCGTATTGCGCTGTCGCCGCCATGGGAACTCAACCCAGCCAATCCGCAAGTTCATCAAGAAATCGTCAACGTCTTTGAAGCTAAAGGCGACAAATTCGCAGCTGACAATGAAGCTGCCGCACTGGCGACGCGCTACGCGCCCGGTTCAGCTTGGTACCAAGCCAACGAAAAAGACCGCGAGGCGATGGAAAATCAGCGTCGGTTAGCGGAGCGCGCGTTGTACGGCGCGACCCGCAACACGCATAAAGCGGCAACCGAAGCTCGCCAAGAGTGGGAAGCTACAGCCAAAAAAGATCCGGCTGAAAAAGAGCTGTACCTCGCGCTCTATGACAAATCGGTCGAGCTGTACCGCACGTTTATCACGCAGTACCCTGAGTCGGATTACGTCTACGAATTCACCTATATGCAAGGTGAGGCGTTGTTCTTCTCGGAGCATTACATGGAAGCTGTGGTGCAGTACAAATGGGTACGCGATCACCGCGACATGTCGGAGCAGTTCTTCCTCGCGGCGTCGCAAAGCATTTTGCAATCGTACGAAGCCGAAGCGGCGCGCCAAGTTGCAAAAGGTGAAATCACCGCGCTCAAAGTGCCAACCGGCGCTGAGTTGAAGGCCTTGCCGCAGCCGCTGCAACCGCAACCGATTCCAGCGATCTATAAATTGCTGCAAGATGAATGGGACAACTACCAAAACGTAGTGCCGGATCCTAAGACGGCACCGGCGCAAGGCATCAACGCTGCGTTGGTTTCGTTGGCGTATTTGCGGATCGATGACTCCATTGTGCGCTTTCAAAAAGTCATGGATAAATTCTGTGGCAACACGGAAGCGGTCAAAGCTAAAGATGCGTTGCTCAGTATCTACGAAGCGACCGAACAACTCGACAAGTTTGAAGCCACCAACAAAAAGTTCATTGCGACCAAATGTGGTGACACCAAGTCAATCGAATTGGCCCTGTCGCAAAACCGTTCAATCGAGTTCAAGCGAGCGAATCAGTTATACGGCGACAAACAATTTGTACAGGCCGCTGATGCGTTCTACCGCTACTACAAAACGGCCCCAGCGACCGACGCTGATTTGCCGATCGCGTTGTACAATAGCGCGGTTGCCTACAAACTAGGTGATAGGCCGAAGACCGCGATCTCGATGTTCAAAGAGTTCACGGCGAACAAAGATAAACGCTTCCGCGAATCGCCATTTTTCCTCGATGCAATGCGCTTAACCGCGTTGTCGTATCAAGGTGCCTTCGAGTACGACAAAGCGATTTCGACGTATTTGGAATTGTACGACACGGCGAAAAAGGCCCAAAAATTGGGCATCAAACCGCCCGAGCCATTGCCGGGTGAAAAGCCGCTGACCCTCAATCAGATCGCGCTTGACTCGTTGTTCAATGCAGCGTTTGCAGCGGAATTGAATCGCGATTTCAAACGCGCCATCGATTTGTACAGCCGTTATGAACGCGAAGAAACTGACCGCCTCAAGAAGGACAGCGCGGTTTGGTCGGTCGCTAACATCTATCGCTCGTCGGGCGATGCCACCAGCATGGTTGAGCAACTCGACAAATGGCGCCGGATCTATGGCCGCGACGCTGGCAATGAAGAGAAGTTCGTCCAGAGTTTTTACGACACGGCGACGGTTTGGAAACGTAAAGGCAAAATGCCAAACGCTGAAAAAGCCGGCGCTGCAGCCATGGACGCGTGGAAACAACGCGGCGCGATTCGCACCGGCAACGGCGCGAAAATGGCCGGCGAATGGACGCTGTACTTCGCTGAGAAATTCTTGAACGATACGTGGGAGCCTTACGCGATCACCAAAGCCGCCAAGACGGTTCCGGAACTGCAAGCCCAGCGCAAAGACTTGGAAGCGGTATTGGCCAAGACTCAAGAGAAGTACTTGTCGCTTGATGCGTTTGGCGTTGCCGAGTACTCGATGGCCGCGAAAGTTCGTTACGGCGAATCCGTCTACAAATTCGCAACCAAATTGTCGGATGCACCAATTCCGATTCCAGTGCAGAAAAATCCTGCGGGCATCGCAGCGTACGAAGAAACTCGCGACAAGACGCTTGCGAAGTATTTGGCTGAAGCAAAATCGCAATGGATCGAAGTAGTGGAACTTTCGAAAAAGGCCGGCATTGCCAACCGCTGGAGCCAACTCGCGCTGGAAAATCTTGGTCGTGAATTCCCTGGCGAATTCCAAGTACTACGCCAAGAACTGACCGAAGGAACCGAGGCCCCATGAGTAAAATCCAGGTGATTTCAAATGGATACGAAGTGGTAGATCGTTCGGTTGCGGTGCGCGTTGGTACTGCAATGGCATTTCGGCGCACCGGCCCAGTGACAGTGGTCACGACGTTAGCAGCGGTCCTGCTAACCGCTGGACTTGCTGCGTGTGGTGGTAAAGACAAAAAGGCCAGCACGACGCCAACCAAAGCTGGCGACACGACACAATCGATGAATGACGGTGCGCCTGTTGGCACACCGGGCCTTGGCGGCAACGGCGGTAACGCCGGCACAGGCGGCAATGGTGGTGGCACGGCAGGTGGCGTCACGCTGCCCGGTGGTACCAGCAATCCAGGTGGCGATGGCAGTGGCGCGGCAGAACCTGCACCGGTTGTTATCGTGCCGCCAAATCTTGACCCAGATCCAGGGCAAGCCAAAGTGGCCGTCGACGATCACCTCAAAGTTGCGCGCCGCGCGTTGGCGCAAAACACTCCAGACCCTGACACGGCATTACGTGAAGCACGGCTTGCGTTAGCCATTGATGCCACCAATGTTGATGCCGCCGCGATGGTTGCGCTGACCTACTATCACAAGCGCTTGTATGACACGGCGGAGCTGGTGCTCGACGACGTGTATAAG
>JAGPDK010000599.1 GCA_018057605.1 Kofleriaceae bacterium
CGCGGTTGCGACAATCGGGATTGGTGGTGGTGGTGCGCGCAGTGAGGCTAACCTGCCGCTAGCAGATTTGATTCGAGAAGAGATTGTGCGCGCGCTGAGCAAGAGTTAGTCGGCGCGTAGCGACGATCCTGAGCGGGTGGCAATGCCGCGCTGAGCTATTTGAGTTCAACCAGCATGTCACCGATGTCAACGGCTTGGCCGGCGAGCTTGCCGATCAAGGCGACCGTACCGCCGCGCTCCGCAATAATCTCATTTTCCATTTTCATGGCTTCGAGCACGACGACCGAGGTGCCGGGGGCCACGACATCGCCAGGGGCCACGTTGACCTTGACGACTTTGCCAGCGATGGGCGCGCGCAGGGTCTCACCTGAGGCTTTGACATGGCTTCGGCCGGCGGCGGCGGCAAGGCGGCGTTTAGCTGCATCTTCGAGCAGCATCACACCGTCGCTTTCGTTGACCGAGAATGCCGCCCCGATACGACGCTTGTCGACGTCGACGACAAACGACCGATTATCAATCAGAATGGACCAGGTCGATCCGCGCACCCGCTTGGCATCAACCAAACGTGGTTCGCCACGCTGACCATCCACCATGAGCGTCAAGGTAAAGCGGCCATCCGCAGTTGGACCTTCAAGTACAAATGGCTGTTCACGGACCTGGGTTCCAGGCGCGCTCAGGGTGGCATGCAGCTCGCGTTTCATCGCCGGCATAGTAAGGACGCCGCGAGTAAAAATCTCGCTGCGCGTAGCCTTTTGTCGAACGCGGAGGCCGTGCTATCCCGCGTCGTGCCCCAGAGTTTTGAACAAGCAATACGGACCCGCAGCATTCTGGTCTGCGTGGGCTCGGGCGGCGTCGGCAAGACCACGACGGCCGCTAGCCTGGCGTTGGCTGCAGCACGGCGCGGGCGACGCACGCTGGTCATTACCATCGACCCAGCCAAGCGTTTAGCCAATTCCTTAGGGCTGGCCGGGCTAGGCCACGATATTCAACAAGTTGCGCCCGAGATTATCGAGCGCGCCTCAGCGGCCCCCGGCATCGCCGCCCAAGAGGCTCCAGCGCAAGCCGGCCGCGGCCAGCTTTTTGCGATGATGCTCGACCAAAAACGCGCCTTTGACGAAGTGGTGGCGCGCTACGCCAAAGACCCGGCCGCCATCCAGCGGGTATTACGCAATCCAGTCTACAGCCAAATTTCCCGCACGTTAGCCGGCGCCCAAGAATACGCGGCCTTGGCCAAACTACATGATTTTGATCGCAGTGGTGAATGGGATCTCATTGTGGTTGATACCCCACCCACCGCGCACGCCTTGGATTTCCTCGACGCGCCTCGCAAACTTTCCGAAGCCATCGATTCACCTGCGATCGAATGGTTCCGCAAGATGCAAGGCGGCTCGCGCTCCGGGTGGTCGTTGGTCGGCAAGACCGGATCGTTCGTACTCGGGCGCTTGGCCAAATTTGTCGGCTCGCAGTTCCTCGACGACATCGGAGTTTTTTTTACCGAGTTCAACGATATTCTCGGTGGCTTTAAGCTGCGCGCTGAAGAAGTTTTCACCTTGCTGCGGCAACCCAAAGTTGGGTTTGTGCTAGTCGCCAGCCCCGAACCAATGTCGGTGCGTGAAGCGTTGTATTTTCATGAGCGCCTGAAAACGGCCAATATGCCCTTCGTCGGTTTTGCCATCAACAAAGTGCATGACCGCGCCCCGTTGCAGACCAGCGATCGCAGCCAGATTGAAGCGTTGCTGGCCAGCGAACCGGCGGTCGCAGCGCTCGGGCTTTCGGGCACTAGTGTGCGCATCAGCGCCGAAGCGTTTTTGAACGCTCACGCTAGTATTGAAGCACGTGCTCAGGCTGATCAATTGTCGTTAGCCGAGCTACGTAGCGCTGGCGGGCCAGACGCGGTGATGGCCCTGGTACCGTTTTTTCGCGGCGACATCCACAATGTTGAACGGCTGGTGGGGCTCGAAGCGTACTTGCTGCCAAGTCAGCGCGAGCCGATCGTAGCGACAACTGCGACGTCAACGGCCGCGGTCACGTCGCTTGGACAATGACGCCACATGAAGCCAATTGCGTTTCGCCACGTTGCGCACCACCTGCAAGCCCGCCGCGTCCGACTACATAACAGCACCCCCAGCTGGACCGCTTGGGCAGTTGCCGAGCTTGCCCAGCCCAGCCCCATCCTCTTGGTGGTTGCCGACGACGAAGCAGCCCTCCAGCTCGAAGGCGACATACGCTACTACGCCCCGCCGTCGCTAGCCATCGACGTGCTGAGTACCAAAGCCGCGCTCAATTTTCTCTATACCGTGCCGGATCGCGCGGCCAATCTCGAACGTATGCGAGCGCTGCGCCAGCTCGCCCAACCAGGTGCAACCGCGTGTGTCATTGCCACGGTAGCCGGCCTGATGAAAAAAACCATGCGCCTCGACGAAGTCAGCACCCGGCTGCGCGTGATCAAGCCCGACGACACCATCGACCGCGATCAAATGATTGCCGAACTCGTAGCCTGGGGTTGGACCCGCTCACCAGTCGTCGATGAACCGGGCACGTTTGCCGTGCGCGGTGGCGTGGTCGATGTGTATTCGCCGCTTGAGGCACATCCTATTCGCATCGAACTATTCGGCGATACCGTGGAAAGTCTGCGCAGTTTTGACGCCGAGTCACAACGCACGCTGCGCACCATGGGCCACGTCACCCTCGCAGCTTGCAGCGAATACGTCGCTAGTGCGGGGGTCGATGTCCGCGCCAATATTCGCGCCCTCGCCGACCGCCTGACTTACCCAAGCAAAGCCACCCGCAAAGTCATCGACGAAATTGAAGCGGCCACGCCGGTGTTCAATCTAGCGCCGTATTTACCGGCCTTGCACCCGATCTTAGAGTCACCGCTGACCCAGTTGCATGGCTGGCGCTGGCTCGTCGTTGCGCCGGATGCAGTGGCCCGTGCGGCGCATGAGCTCTATCGTGATGCCAGCCAACGCATCGACGCAGCGCGCGAACTCGGCAGTCTAAGTTACGACGTGAGTGCGCATCTAGCAACGCCCGCAGCGTGGACCGCCGCACTCGATGCAGCCCATGCGATCGAAATGCCAGCGCTGCAACTGGTGGCCGATGCCAACACCGCGCCCGCGCACGAACACACCCATGTGCTCGAATCAACTGGCGACCTCCGCGCTGACATTATCCGCGCGCGCGGCAGCCACGACGAAGAAATCGCCGAGGTCGTGGTGCGGTACGTGCGCAAATGGCAACGCCAAGGCATGCGCGTGGTCATCGCCTGCGATTCGCAATCACGTGCCGATCGGCTGCAAGGTGTGCTGACAGCTCGCAAAATCACCGCCGAGCTGGCCGCCAACTTCGCAGCGACCAACGCCCTGCCTACGGC
>JAGPDK010000600.1 GCA_018057605.1 Kofleriaceae bacterium
ACAATCGTATGGGCCAGCCCATTGCCGGAGCATCTTGACGTTGCGCAGCGTCGGCATCAAGCGGGTCAGCCGCCGGGCATAGGTCGCAAGAAATTCGAGCGATGAGCCCATGTCATACGATGCGCCGTGGCCAGGCACGGTAACGCCGCCGACAATTTCGCCACGCATCGACTGGCTGCAATATAAGCCGCTGGCCAGCTCCGACACCATCGGCCCCAAAAATGGCTTGAGAGGTTCCGACGAACAAATCTCGTGGCGAATGGGCCAGGTTGGTATGTTGATGCCGAGCATGGCCGCAATCTGAGGCGACCAAGCGCCGGCGGCATTGATGACGCGGCGAGCCCGCACCGCACCGCGCGGTGTGTGCACGATGTAACCATCACTGGCACGCCGTAGGCCGCCTATCGGTGTTTGGGTAAAAAGCCGTGCGCCGGCTTGCACCGCTTTTTGTGCGTAGCCCCAAAGAAATGGCCACGGGAACAGCACTCCGTCGGTGGGATTGTAGGCCGCACCGACGATGCCTTCGAGGTTGAGCTCCGGCACAATCCGTTGCGCAGCGGCGGGGCTAATGAGTTCGGTGTTAACGCCACAGCGGTTTTGCAATGCAATGTTTTTGTCGAGCCGCGCTAGCTCCCGTTCGCTGCGGGCCAAAAACAGATAGCCGCCTTGGCGAAACCACACGTTTACGCCAAGCTCAACCGCAAAACGTTTGCACAATGCGACGGACGCTTGCATCAGCCGAATATTGATTTCGGTGGACCATTGTTGGCGCACGCCACCGCCGTTGCGCCCCGATGCACCTTGGGCAAGGTAGCCGCGTTCAAGCACGATAACATCGCGCAGGCCGGCTTGCGTTAGATTGTACGCCAACGACAAGCCCATGATGCCACCGCCGATGATGGCGATTTCGCATTGCTCGGGCAGGGGTGTCGTCAGGGGTTCATGCGGCATCTCACGCAGCTCGGTGGTTTCCATCGCGCTGTTCATGGCACCGTACGCCGCGCGTTGTTGATGGTAGCGTCGAGTTCGGTGTCGAGGTGTGGGTCATCGGCGAATCGATGCGCGGCTGGATCTTGGGCAAGGACGCCAAGCGGCGTGGGCGCTAACGGCGGCCGTGCCGTAAACGGTGCAATGGCACCCGGCGGTTGGCCGGTGAGGCGTGCAAGCTCGGTTGCCACTAAGGCCAAACACTCCTTGCCTTGGCACGGCCCCGTTCCAAAGCCGGTGTAGCGTTTCACTTCTTCGATATCGGCGTAGCCTCGCGCGACGCAGTGTTCCAAGTCTTTGACGGTGACGTCTTCACAGCGACATACAAACGTTTTATTCGACATGGGGCTCCCTTGCGTGTTCCCCTGCCGCAAGATCTGCAATTATGACGGCCGCGATTGCGGCGCCATGTAAAGCTGCGGCGGCCGGGCCAACAAAGCCGGTTACATCGCCGGTGGCATAAGCGCCGCGCACGCTGGTGCGACCGTGGCGGTCAATCGCCACGGCATAACCGCCAACGTCAGGATCAAGCGTAACGGCGCAACCTTGCATGCGCGGGCCTTCAGAGGCCGGGGATGGCAACGCAACTACGGCGACGGTATCGCACTCGATGCATTCGCCACTGTGCAATTCGATGCTGGTTACTTCGTTGCCTATCAACGCTGTCGATGCTGCGGCCACGTCAGCCAAGGCAACGGAACGCACCGCAGCGCCGTGGGTCGTGAGTGCTTCGGTCAGCGCGGCTGCATGCCGTCGCGCTTCCGATGCTGCGGCGCCGCCACGGGCACCATCAACAATCATGACGATTCGCTCGCCAGCCACAATGTCGTGTGCAGTTAGTAAACGCGCTGCGGCTCGAGCCGCGATTACGCCCGGGCGATCATTATTGTTGAACGGCAGATTGCTGGCGTATCCACCCGTGGCCCACAGCCAACGCTTGGCGTGGATGCGGAGCAGGGTGGCTTCGTGCCAGCGGCCGTGGCCAGCGCCGTGGCAGGCGATCATGACGCCTTGGCGAATGTTACCAGGCTCGGCAAAATATCCGATCACGGTAGTCTGCGCCAACATGGAGGCGCCCGCGTCTTGGGCGGCGGCGATGGCCGTCGCTGCGGCCCTCCGTCCAAATCGAACGTCCGCAAGGTAACTTCCGCCCAATTCAAGTTGTTCGTCAAGTAGCAACACGCTGCGTCCCGATGCAGCGAGGTGGGCTGCGGCGGCCAGGCCACTTGGACCACCGCCGACAATGGCCACGTCGATTTCAACGTGGACCACGGGCTGCCCGGTTTCGGTTTCATTGTGCGCCGTCGATACGGTTGGCAATTTGCCAAGGCCGGACAACGCACGGACCACACGATTCGCAACGTTGTTGAGCACCGTTGCGCTGGTCATCAACGTGTGATGATTCATGCCGCGTCGGTACACCTGATCGACTGCACCGAGCACATCGAATTCGGCGGATGGAAATGCGTTTTGGGATTCTAGCGACGCGCCGTCACGACAGGATGCTTGACATGCGCGCAGGTTCGGCACGCCGTCGATACGCACTAAGCAGCCGGAGCAGTGTCCTTCCAAACAAAATGCACCGCGTGGGCGATGATATTTGAGCGATCTCGAAAGCACACGTTGACCGGCTAGCCAGGCCGCTGCCGCATAACTATCGGTTGCGTGGGCCGGCACAGCGCTGCCTGCAAGGGCAAATCGGGGACCGCGTGCCGCATTCGTTGAGCTCGGCGCTTCCGACGACGATGCGCAAGATGTGGTGAGAGTTGTGCGTCGAGCCACCAGCGCATGGATATCATAATTGTCGGCCCGAGCATGGGTTGCGGCGGGGTTTCTGCTAGCTGCAGCAGCTGCGAATCCGGCTGCTCTCTACGTTGACCTCTTCGGTATCGGTGGGCTACCGTCTCGGCGCGACACGAACACACGGGGAACTACAAATGGCGACAGCAACCAGACCATGTCCTTACTGCGGCGCTGCAGTGATGTTGAACGCACCGACTTGCGGCACATGCGGGCGACCAATGCCTCCAGCACAAGCTCAACCGCCGGGCGGCGCACCAGCCAAAACCATGTTTGGCTATGCCGCGCCCGTGTTGGCAAGGCCTGGCCAACCGGCCGCACCGCCAGCCCCACAAGGGTTCGGCGCACCGCCGGCACAACCGCCAGGCTTTGGCGCACCGCAGGCGCAACCAGGGTATGGCGCACCGCAGGCGCAACCAGGGTATGGCGCACCGCAGGCGCAGCCAGGCTACGGTGCCCCACCGGCGCAACCAGGGTATGGCGCACCGCAGGCGCAACCAGGCTATGGCGCACCGCAAGCGCAGCAAGGGTATGGCGCACCGCCAGCGCAACCGCCGAACTACGCACCACCACCGGCCCAAC
>JAGPDK010000124.1 GCA_018057605.1 Kofleriaceae bacterium
CCTGCTGGGAGTTGGGGCGTTCGGCTATATTTTTGGCGACCAACTGGAACGTGCGGCACTCTCGCTCGAAACCGAGCGGCGCACGGTCGGGCAGTTGTATTCGCTGCACCAAGATATCGTGCAGTCATTATCGTCAGGGTTGGTTACGCTCGACAATAACGGCAACCTGCTAACCATTAACACCGCCGCCGCTGAAATATTGCAATGTGATATTGCCGCAGTGCAGGGCCAATCGGTGGAAGCCATTTTGCCGGGCCTGTTAGCGAAGATTCATGCGCAACCAGGCGGTGAGCTGCGCCGTGGCGACTTGCTGGTTCGTGTC
Source organism: Kofleriaceae bacterium (assembly GCA_018057605.1). Taxonomy (GTDB): domain Bacteria; phylum Myxococcota_A; class Polyangia; order Haliangiales; family Haliangiaceae; genus JABFXX01. The sequence continues at coordinate 323 of JAGPDK010000124.1, forward strand.
GACAGCCAACCAAAGACGTTGGGCGTCTCGGTTTCAACCCTTTACGATGCGGCGCGCTGCGAAATCGGCCGGGTCGTAAATTTTCAGGACTTGACCGAACTACGCCGGATGGAGCTGCACATTCGCCGGGCCGAACGACTGGCGACCGTGGGCCAGTTGGCCGCTGGCGTCGCCCACGAAATTCGAAATCCACTTGCCGCAATCTCGGGATCAATCGAATTATTGCGCGAAGCGCCGCAAGTTTCCGACGATGATCGCGCACTGATGGCCATTGTGACGCGCGAAATCGACCGGCTCAACGGCCTCATCACGGACTTACTCGACTATGCGAATCCTCGGCCGCGGCAAATTGTTGAATTTGACCTCACCGCCTTAGTGGCGGAAACTGTGCAAGTCGCCCAGCAAGACCGCAGCCTTCATGATGTTCAGATCGTCTTGATCAGTGATGGCGAACGCCCGACCCGCGGCGATCCTGGCAAGCTACGTCAAGTCGTGTGGAATCTCATTCGTAATGCCGCCGACGCCGCGACGCAAGGTGGCAAAACCGTGACGGTGGCCGTGCGTGACCACGCAGGCGAACGCATTGTTGCGGTGACCGACACCGGCCCCGGCATTCCGCATGACCAGCAAGCCCAGATTTTTGATCCGTTTTTTACCACTAAGCAGCGTGGTACGGGCCTTGGGTTGGCAACGTGCCACAGCATTGTGGTTGAGCACGGCGGCCGCATCGACGTTGAGAGCACGGTGGGCAAAGGCACCACGTTTTCCGTCGTGCTGTTTTCTGACCTCGCGGCGTGACCACACAAGCGGTTGCGGGCCGACCCAAATGTCGAAATCGGCGCAATTGCCCCAATGATACATTGCCCTGTGGGCTAGGCACGCTAGCTTGAGCTATGGATCCGGTACTTCCGTTGCCGCCATCGATTGCGATCATTGGCGCAGGCTTGGCGGGCATTGCCTGTGGCCAGCAACTTCGGGCCGCCGGCATTCCTTGTCGTATCTTTGAAAAATCGCGCGGCGTCGGAGGGCGGGTCGCAACCCGGCGGTTTGGTACGCAAGCCTTCGATTACGGTACGCGACAATTGGAGATCCGCAGTGCAGCATTCCAAGATGCGGTGGCGCCGTGGGCCGCACTGACCACAGCAACGCTGGAACCGCCAACCTCAGGGCTGCGCACGATCGTCAAACAACTTGCAGTTGGGCTCGACGTCGAGCTTGCAACCCAAGTCACCAGCCTTGGCTTCGACCGCGACGAAGTTGTGCTGACGCTAGTAGATGGCCGACAGTATCGATTCACGCATGTGGTAGTAACGGCCCCGTTGCCCCAAGCGTTGACGCTGTTGCCCGAGCGCACGCGCCACGCCATCGACCCTGGTCAACTCACCAGCTTGTTGGCGGTTACCTACCAGCGGGCAGTGGTTGTCAGCGTGGCGGTACCCCGCAGCCAACAGGTTATTGATGAAATTGCGTTAGCGGAGAACCGCCTCATCGCCCGTCTCGACAGCCGCGCCGACGTGCAAGGTCAAGTCTGGGTTGCGCGGATTCATAACAACCATATCGACGTAGCCTTTGAAAAATCTGATGCCGAATTGGTTGCGGCTGTAACCGCTGAGCTTTCGCGTGATGGCGCGAGCTTTGCGCCGACCGAATCGCACGTGCAACGCTGGCGCTACGCGCGCGTCAACAACCCGATGACGGCGACTTGCCTCGCCGTTGGGCCAGCGTCACAACTTATTTTTGCCGGCGATGCGTTTCGCGCTGATATTGCACCGGGCACCACCGATGCGGCGTGGAGTTCGGGGCTAGCTGCGAGCCAGATTATTTGTGAGCAACTCGCTAATGCGGGACGGGTGAGGACGGGAAAGGCAACATAGCGCTTGAATGTTTGCCCTGCGGGTGGAGGCGGTGGCGAGGGGAATGGTCGGCTCCGGCGGGCGCGACGCGGAACTTGACCGCGGGCGCTGCGGCTGGCCGCGCGGCCGCGTAGGTTGGTGCTTGCGCGTTACATCACCGTGCCAGACGCCGGCCATCACATCGAGCATTGGGCCACCGGCGGCGAGACGGCGTTGGCGAGTCTCATGTTGTTGTGTAGTGCCCACTATACGCCGCTGCATGAAGGCGGCTGCCGCGTCGGAGCAACCAGTGCCAACGGTGCTGGTGGCTGGAACTTTTTCGATCATCGCAACCGTCGCATCGACGCAAACAGCCCGCGCAACATCAAGCGAAGTTGGCGCGCGACATGGCCTCCCAGCGTTGCATGAGGCCCAAGCGGCGCTCGCCATTACGGCAACCACCAACACCGCGAAATGGACTGGCGAACCAACAGCCTACGCGAGATGCATTGACTACTTGGTGTGATGCGCGGCGGTCCAGTATCCGGTCAACACCACGGACTCAGGCGTTAGTAAACCTGCGGAATGATCATCGAAAATGTAACGAATGCTCAGCCGACGAGGCCCTTGTACAATTGAGGGCCCGGCCGCGCAGCTACGTTGTCCGGGTTTGGCCTACTACCGGACACCATGTCCGGTAACCGGACATAGCCGGACACTGCCGAAAATTTTCAGCAATGGTTCCGAAGCGTTAACGCGGCCACCTTGCGGCATGCGCCGTGCAACTGGCTGGCCCATGGCAAATCTTCGAACAATCGTTACACCTATGGTCTTGCTTGGAATTACGTTGGGCTGGAGTGGCTGCGTGCCGGCCAGTGCCGAGGCTGAGTATTCCATGTGCAATGCCAGCCCCCAGGCCTTTGTAATTCGGCGCGCCATGTTGCCGCGTAATTTCGTGAATGCCGATAAATGGGGTTTTGATTTCAATGCAGATGGCAAACTCGACAATGCGCTTGGCAACGCAGCCGTTTCACTCGCGCAATTTGTCGACGATTTTGAACCTGAAAATCAGATGAACGAACGGCTGCAAGATGGCGCCTGGCGGTTGGTGTTATATCGCTGCGCCGATCGCTCGCGGGCCCGGATCGCGTTGCGCAGTGCCTTTGGCGAACAGTCGGTGCTCGCCACCGCAATTGGCGATAGCCTGCAAAGTGACCAGGATACAACTGAAGTCGCAATTCCGTTGAGTTGGTTCGCGGATGCGCTCGGCACAACCGACGACGCCGGCTGGCTTATGAGCCACCGTGCATCGTTGCATCTCCGGCACCAAGACCAGGCCTTGACTGGGCGAATAACAGTGGCCTTGAATCCGCTGCAAGCGCGCGCTGCGTTGCTTGTACCTCTAGCGGATTTCTTCACGTACACGCCCACTGCCAAACTGGCGCGCCAGGCGCTCGATAACGACCGCGATGGCATCGTCACAGCCAACGAGCTTGCCCGCAGTGGCAGCTTCCAACAACTCACCGCAGCGGATCTCCCGGCGGGGGTGCCCGGCGTGCATCAGCCCACGATATCGTTGGGTATTGCCATTGAAGCAACTCGGGTGCCGTGAAACTCGTGCCGCGGCCTACAGGGACAGCTCCCAGCACGCATGAATTACTCCGGCAAATTAAGTTTTCGCGCAACGCTGGTAGCAACACTACGCGGCACCAACTTGGCCAATGCCAACCCGACTCGGAGCTTAACGGTATGAATGATGGTGCCTCGACCCGCGCGCATGGCAGCATAGGCTTGCCGCGCGACGTCGTCGGCTTGAGCGACGCCACCTTGAGTGAACAAGCGGCTGGTGCCATTGCCCGAGGTCGCACCGAACCCCGTCGCGATCGGGCCGGGACAACTGACGGTAGCGGTGACACCTGTCCCGCGCAGTTCGGACGCAATGGCTTCGGTGAAGGACAGGACGAAAGCTTTGGAGGCGAAGTAGGTCGCCATGAACGGACCGGCCTGAAAACCAGCAGTCGATCCGATATTAAGAACGCAACCGCGCTTGCGAGCCACCATGGCGGGCAGCAAGCGGCGCGTCAACTCGACGACGGCAGTCACGTTAATAGCGATTTGATCCAACTCTTTTTGCGTGTCGAGTTCCCAGAAGGTGCCGTTGCTACCGACCCCAGCGTTATTAACCAACCACTCGATTTGCAAATCGCGCGTCTGCAACGTGCGGCAGATTTCTGCGCACGCGCCAGGTTGACTCAGGTCGGCAACAATAATTTCGACAGCGACGCCGCGCTGCCGCAAGTCGGCTGCGACCTGTTCGAGGATGTCGCGACGCCGGGCAACCAACACCAAGTCATGCTTGTGAGCAGCGAATTCGTGAGCCAGCGCGAGCCCCAAGCCGCCGGAAGCTCCAGTAATGAGCGCATATGCCATATTTCACCCTATCACCGCCTCGACGATTTCGCACGGTCGGCGGATTTCATCTATGATCAGCCCATGAGCCACGATCCGCGCAATCCGTGGGGCCCCTCGATGCCAGCCCAGCCGCAGCAGCCAAGGCCAACTGATCCGGCTCGGCCCGGGCAACCCGCAGTGCCGCAGCAGCAACCTGCACAAGCAGGTCCGCCGCAGCAACAACCTGGACAAGGTCAGCCACCGTACGGATATCCGCCGCAGCAACCGCATGGGTATCCGCCACAGCAGCAACCGCATGGGTATCCGCCGCAGCAACAACCGCACGGGTATCCGCCGCAGCCGCCGCAGCCGCACGCGTATCCGGCCCAGCCGTACGCATATCCGCCGCCACAGCCGAACCAGGGCTATGGACCGCCTCCAGCGAGCCACGGCCAACCGGCGATGCATCATCATGCGCCAGCCGCGAACAATCCTGCGGCCGTGCAACGCAAGACGCACTTAATTTCAACCGTCAACGCGCCAGGCGGTACCGGGTTTGGTGCCATGGCGGCGCTATCACTACGGCGAGCGTTTCGCTTGCGGATCGAACCCAACGAAGTTCTTGAAGACGAACGCACCGCCATGTTGCGTACCAAGCCACCGATCACCAACGAAAATCAGCAGGCGTTTCTGGCCTGGCGACGCTCGGTGCTGTTTATGGCTGCGCTCCTGATGGTGCCCGTCGCCTTTTTGCACGCCGTGCAGAATCTCGATTTCGAGGACGGCACGCCTGACGGCTGGAAAACCGTGAGCGTTGTTTCGTTTCTAGTTGAAGCTGGATTCGCGGTATTTTTGTGGACCATCGTTCCCAAATGGACGGCGTGGCGCAGCCAGTCGCGTGCCTTGGCGATTGGCTGGGTGGTTTATTTCTTCACGCCATTTTTGGTTTTTCTTTATCCACTTGCCGAAGCGATCTTGGAAATACAACTCAAGGGTGCCGACGCCGATGCCGTACCGGCCGCAGCACTGCAACAAGTAAGGTTTGCAGCCGGCGCAATGATTGGCGCGAACGCGTTGTTGTCATTGGCACCCAAAGTGATTTCGCTGTTGCAGGGCGTCATTCGCGCGTCGATTGCAACCAAAACACTATTTCCCGGATCCACCGCGCCTGGATGGACCATGGTCATCGCAGCACCGCTTTACATGATTATCTTTTATATTTTTGTGCTGCTGCCGTACCACTTCTCCGGCAGCGGCTTGGTCGCCTTGGGCTTGTTACTGGTGCTGGTGGCTAAAGCCACATTGGTGCGTGCCGGGCTTGGGCTTACCAAACCCATGACCAACGAGACTGCCCGCAACGCTACCAAACGGGCCATGGCGTTATGGATGGCGCTGTTAATTTGTGGCGCCGCGGCCATCGTCGGAGGGCTCTGGGATGTACTCAAAGCTGCCGAGCCATTAACCTGGATCAACTTCGGCTTGTCGATGGGCGCCAACATTTTGGTGCTAACGCTCATTGCCACCGATGGCATTATTTCAGCGCTCAATCGTGCACGCGGGACATCGCCCGAAGAAGAACAACTGTCAGATCAAGCCGCCGCGCAAGTTGCAGCGTTTACCCGTGAGAGCACAGCATCGACCAACGCTTGAAGCGTACCCGACGCGGTGCAACAGAGCCCGCGGCCGAACTGCCGGCCTGCGGGCCTACTCCGAATCGCCCGGATCGTTGCCTTCAACGGCGACGTCATGAGGGGCGTTGTCTTTACGTAATGCGCGCGCCAACTTCTTGGCGAACTTCTTGGTACGCAACGCAAACAAGTCACGACTCGCTAACCGCTCGGCAATAACGCCATCACGAATTTGCGCAACCACTGCAGAATCCAAGCCTTCGAGCTGCTCGGTATTGCGCGGGCCACCGTAGGTCGCAACAAATTCGCGCGACATCACGAGGTCGGCCACGGCACCACAGGGTGCAGATATCCCTGCGTATGCGTCTTTGAGCGTATGCAATCGCACGCCGCCGAGGTCGGCAATAAACTCAAATTGATACGACAATTCTTTGAGCCGGCGGCGAAAGCGATGGAACTGCGCCATCGAGCGCTTGGCGCGACGACGAGCCCGACGAGCTTTGCGATAGGTACTCGCCAGTCCAGCGAAAACCACGCGTTCATCAAATACCGGCAACGCGGCGTCAAATGCATCGGCTTGTGCCGCTGCGCGTGCCGCACCTTCGCGTAGCAATACTTCACCATCACTCTGGGCCGGTGATGCCTGGGTTGCAGCCAGTAGCACTTCGTCCACAATGGCACGTTCGGGCTCGCCAAGCGCCATCGCACCTAGTACGCCGGGCGCAACCGCGTGGTCTCGCGCCACCGAAAGTGCGCTACGAGCATCGCGCAGTGCTTCGAGGATGCTTTTGCGTTCATGTTTCGGCAGCATGGCGCCGACCAACTCAACCAACGCGCGGGCGCGCCGCAACGCTTTGCGGTATTCGTGCACCGCCGTGGTGAAATCCTGGCCGCTAGCCGCGGCTGCCGTGCGCGCCGTATCAACCGCTGCGCGGAATTCACGCAGTAGCCGAGTCCGCACGCCCCTATGATCATGGCCCACCACCAGCGGACCTATTTCATCATGTTCGGTGCCGTTATCGGAATTGCCTAAATCTGACACAGGAATGTTGCTCATTCGGCAAAGTTACAGCGTCAGCGACCAAAGAGATCAACCTTCGGCCAGGCAATTTTCACAATTCACCAAAACGGAATGTCGCATTGTTGTCACCGGCCTCGGCGCGGTACGCTGCGCACATGCAATCTTCGCTATTTACGCCAGTTGCGAGTCCGTATTTGGTGCCTGCCAACGGCTCGTTCAACTTGAGCACGTATTCAACGTCACCAGCCAAAGGCGGACCTTCGAAGGCCGCCAATGTCGAAGCGTTGCAAGCCGCCGTAGCACAATTTGCCGGGCTGCAAAAACGTCTCTACGCTAACGATCGCTACGCGTTGCTGTTGGTTTTTCAAGCACTAGATGCCGCAGGCAAAGACGGCACCATTTCGGCGGTCATGAGTGGCATCAATCCGCAAGGCTGCCAGGTTACCTCGTTCAAGGCACCCAACGCTGAAGAACTTGACCACGATTTTCTGTGGCGTGCACAACGCGCGCTACCTGAACGTGGTCGCATCGGCGTGTGGAATCGCAGTCATTATGAAGAAGTCTTAGTTGTCCGCGTGCATCCAAAATTTCTCGACGGCCAGCGCATTCCAGAACGGCCGCCACTCGATGTTCTGTGGCCGCAACGATTTGATTCGATCAACGCAGCGGAACAACACTGGGCGCGCAATGGGACCGTGGTGTTAAAATTCTTTTTGAACGTGTCGCAACCAGAGCAACACAAACGCTTCGTTGAACGGATCGATGACCCAAGTGACAACTGGAAATTCAGTTTAAACGATGTCGCCGAGAGCGAGCATTGGGCCGAATATCAACAAGCGTATCAAGAAGCGCTGCAGGCCACCTCGAAACCGTGGGCGCCGTGGTATGCGATTCCGGCGGACTCTAAAAGTTTTATGCGTCGCACCGTCGCGGATATTGTGGTGGGCACGTTGCATCAACTCGATCTGCGGTTTCCAGAATTGAGTCCTGACGAAAAAGCCGCGATGGCAGTAGTTCGCGCTAAACTAGTTGCCGAGTAACAATGAAGCGATTGATAGTAACAATCTGCGCAGTGGCGTTGCCGACCACCGCCGTCGCCGAAAAGCCGCTGCCGGCGTGGCCGGTGCGGTTCAATATTGCAATGCCCTTGGGCGGCACGTGGGGCTCCGACCGAGTGCATGGGTTTTCATGGGGGTTTCGCGCCCACGGCCAAGGATTCGTGACCCCGCGCGGCCCAGCCTTCGGTGCGTACGCCGAGATGTTACTTGATGTGAGAACCAATTCCGCTGTCACAACAGGAGTTTCTGCCAGCGTGCCGGTCCTGCGTATCGTCGATGCAATCGATTGGAGTGTCACCGCATATGGCGGCCTCCGCTGGATCGACAACGATGATCAACGGCGCATCAATCTTGGCGTTGGCACGTCGCTCAACCTGCCCTTCTATTTCTATCAGACTAGTGTTGGCGTGCGGGTTGACACCACGCTGCGCGATAGCAAATTCTCAAGTGTCGCATTGCTAGTAGATCTTGATCTGCTGGCGCTCATCGCCCTGTACGCCTACGCGGTCGGGGCCCAATAGCTGCGCGCGACTCGGCCGCTACCTCGTCAATGAAAGTCGCGACTGCCAAGAGCATCCACTGGCCGTGACAGTTCCGGCACCCACAGCGCGCTGGCGATGAGATGCACAATACCTTCTTGCACTTGCAGCGTGCCGGAAACACCAAGCAACGATTGGCTCCGTGCGATGATGCTGTACTTTTCAAATACCGCCGCCCACACCACCAGATTGACAAAGCCGGTTTCGTCTTCCAGCGTCATAAATGTGACGCCCGACGCCGTGCTCGGGCGTTGCCGACAAATCACAACGCCAACATACTCGACCCGTTGACCATGACGAGCACGCGAAATGGTTTGTGCATCCGGCATGCGCCGCGCACGTAACTCGGCGCGCAACGGCCCAAGTGGATGGCCGCGCGGTGAGTGATCGCTGGTGCGATGGTCCCACAAAATTTCATCGAGCTTGCTCAGGCTGGCAAACTCGGTAGTTTGCCCGACATCACCGCCCAACGAAAAACTATCGCGTTGCCGCACCGCCCAACCCATGGTTTGCCAAATGGCGTCGCGCCGAGGCAGCGCCGTGCTGGCCGTGCGCATCGCTTCGAACGCTCCGGCTTCCGCGAGTGCGGTTTGTGCATTGCTTGAGATATGCGTACGTCGCACAAAATCTTCGATATCAACAAACGCTCGGCCTTGCCGCGCTGCGATGATCCGCGTCGCTTCGTCGAGCGTTAACCCTTTGATCCAACGCAGCCCCATGCGAATACTCGCGATGCTCGACTGCTGCGATGGCGTTGCCAGCACAATCATGCAGCCCCACTCACTACAGGTGACATCAATTGGCGCAATCGCAACGCCATGGCGTTGCGCATCACCGACGATCGTGGCCGCAGAATAAAAGCCCATCGGTTGTGCATTGAGCAATGAACAGGTGAATTCCGCCATGTAATGACAACGCAGCCACGAGGTGGCATACGCGATCAACGCAAAACTCGCAGCATGACTTTCGGGAAAGCCATACTCACCAAAGCCACGAATCTGCTCGAACACGCGCTCGCCAAATTCACGAGCAATGCCTTTTTGTTCCATGCGCGACACCAACCGATCGCGATGTTTTTCGATGCGACCCGAGCGCCGCCACGCCGCCATGTCGCGGCGCAGTTGATCGGCTTCACCCGGAGTGTAATCAGCGGCTACCACCGCAAGTTTCATCACCTGTTCTTGAAACAGCGGAATACCCAGAGTCTTGGCCAATACCGGCTCCAAACACGGATGCGGATATTCGACTTTTTCTTCGCCGCGCCGACGCCGCAAATACGGATGCACCATGCCGCCACTAATCGGCCCAGGCCGAACCAGGCTAATTTCAACCACCAAGTCATAAAACGTGCGCGGCCGCAGCCGAGGCAACATCGACATCTGGGCCCGGCTTTCGATCTGAAACACACCGACGGTATCGGCGGTACACATCAAATCATAGGTCGCCGGATCTTCAGCCGGGATTGTCGCCATGGACAGCTCAATGCCGCGGTGTTTGCGCAGCAAATCCAAACACAAATGAATGTGATGCAGTGCGCCGAGGCCAAGCAGATCCACTTTGAATAGCCCTAAATCTTCCAGATCATCTTTGTCCCACTGAATCACTGTGCGCCCGGCCATCGCTGCGTTTTCGATCGGCACCAGACTATGCACCGGCTCATGCCCGAGTAAAAAACCGCCGGGATGCACCGACAAATGGCGCGGAAACTCGACGATTTCGCCGGCCAGCCGCACCAATAAGGCGGTTGTTGATTCGGTAATCTTGGTGATTGGCCCCGCTCCGAGCGTTCGCTCGTTCGCTCCATTACGGGGCCCCGCCTCGGGCGTTCGCCCGTAACCTGCGCCACTATGGCCGCGGGCATCACGCGCATGCAGCGTAGTCGCGCCACTGTCGGCCATCGCCGCCATCAGGGCCGACATCATGACGGTTTCGCTCGGCAACCCCGAACGCTGCATGGCGTTACCGTTACCAACCTGACCTGTATTATCCGGTTTTCGGACACCATTCCAAGCCGCACCTTGGGTTTGCACCAAGCCAGCCGCCGCGATCGCATCTTCTTCGACATCGCCCCACAACGACGTCAACTTGGCGGCGCGATCCAACGCGGTTTCAGGAATCCCCAACACCTTGCCCACATCGCGAATCGCCGAGCGTGGCCGATAGCGAATCACGTTGCAAACCATCGCTGCATGGTCGCGGCCATACACATGATAGACGTGTTGAATTACTTCTTCGCGGCGCTCGTGTTCGATATCGAGATCAATATCCGGCGGCTCAGCCCGCTCGCGCGATAAGAACCGTTCAAACAACAGGCCCATGCGCACCGGATCGACGGCGGTAATCCCCAAACAATAACAAACCGCCGAGTTCGCGGCCGAGCCCCGGCCCTGGCACAAAATTTCCCGGCGTTTGCAGTACGACACAATTTCGTACATCGTCAAAAAATAACCGGGGTAATCGAGTTCTTCGATCAATGCGAGTTCAGCGGTTACTTGCCGGGCAACATCGTCGGGCACCGGCCCACGATACCGAGCGCGCGCACCATCCCATGTCAAATTGCGCAAATGCTCCGCCGAGGTAATGCCGCTGGGCAACCGCTCCGACGGATAACGATAGCGCAGCTCGGTCAACGAAAACGTGCAACGCGCTGCGATCTCCAACGTCCGCGCCACTTCAGCCGGGGCATCAGCCCACAACCGCGCAAACACCGCCGGTGCTTTGAGATCGTATTCGTCGTTGCCGCGAATCGTCCGGCCAGCGGTCGCCAGCGTGACGCCAGCGCGAATACACGCCAACACATCCTGCATCGGCCGCCGCGCTCGCGAGTGATACAGCACCTCGGTTGCGGCCACTACCGGCAAGCGCAACGCGCGCGCCCGCGCCCGCAACCTAGCCTCGCGTCGGCCATCTTCGGCGTGACGATGCCGCGTCGCCATGGCGTATAGACGATCACCAAAC